>CANEMG010000046.1 GCA_947428535.1 uncultured Clostridium sp.
TATGATAATTATTATGTTAGGAGCACAAGGTACAGGAAAAGGTACAGTTGCAGGATTATTAAGTGAAAGTATTAAAATACCACAAATATCAACAGGAGATATTTTTAGAAAAAATATTAGTGATAAAACACCTTTAGGAGTAGAAGCAGACAAATATATATCAAAAGGAAACCTAGTTCCAGATGATATAACAGTTCCAATGGTAGAAGATAGATTAACTTGGGAAGATGCAAAAAATGGAGCAATATTAGATGGATTTCCTAGAACAATTGAACAAGCAGAAAAATTAGATGAAATGCTAGAAAGAAATGGAAAAAAAGTAGATCTAGTAGTAAATCTAGTAACACCTAGAGAAGAAATAATAGATAGAATGTTAACAAGAAGAGTATGTACAAATCAAGAATGTAAAGCAACATACAATATAAAATTAAGCCCACCAAAAGTAGATGGAATTTGTGATAAATGTGGATCAGCTTTAAAACAGAGAGAAGATGATTCAGATCCAGAAGCAATAAATAAAAGGCTAGAAATATATGAAGAAAAAACAAGTCCATTAGTTGAATACTATAAAAATAAAGGAGTACTAAGAACAGAAGAGATTAGTATTTCAATAAACAGAATGGGAGTAGATGTTGCTAAAGATATAATAGGGGAATTAAAAAATGATTAATATAAAATCAAAAAGAGAAATTGAATTAATGCAAGAAGCTTGTAAAGTTACAGCACAAACTTATGATTATATAGAAAAAATCATAAAACCTGGAATGACAACATTAGAACTTGATAATTTAGCAGAAAAGTTTATAAAAGAACATGGCGGAATACCTGCACAAAAAGGTTATCCAAGCGGGATAAAAGGAGTACCTGATTTCCCAGGAACATTGTGTATATCAATAAATGATGAAGTAATTCATGGAATTCCATCAAAAGATGTAGTTATAAATGATGGGGATGTTGTTAGTGTTGACTTAGTTGTTTTAAAAAACGGATATAACGGTGATGCTGCAAGAACTTTTTTAGTAGGAAGTGTTACTCCTGAAGCAAGAGAACTTGTGGAAGTTACAAAACAATCTTTTTTTGAAGCAATGAAATATGCTAAGGCTGGAAATAGAATTGGAGATATTTCAAATGCAGTTGAATCATATGTAAAACAGTTTGGATTTTCAGTTGTAAAAGAATTTCAAGGACATGGAATAGGAAAAGAAATGCATGAAGAACCAGGAGTCCCAAATTACGGAAAACCAGGTAAAGGCCCAAGATTAGTAGCTGGTATGACAATAGCTGTAGAACCAATGGTAATAGCAGGAAAATCAGATGTCTGGGAGCTAGAAGATGGTTGGACAATAGCTACACAAGATGGAAGTTTAGCAGCTCATTATGAAAATACAATTTTAATTACAGAAAATGAGCCAAAGATATTGACAATACTATAAAAATACTATATAATATTCTAGATTTATTGCTTAATAAGCAATAAAATATGCCAAAATATGCCTGTCAAGGGCTTATTTGTGTTCAAGTAAGGGAGGATTTTAACTTGTCTAAAGAAGATGTAATCGAAGTTGAAGGTATTGTAGTAGAAACATTGCCAAATACAAATTTTAAAGTAGAATTAGAGAATGGACATCAAGTATTAGCACATATATCTGGAAAGTTAAGAATGAACTATATAAAAATTCTACCAGGTGACAAAGTAAAATTAGAATTATCACCATATGATCTAACTAAAGGAAGAATTACTTGGAGAGCAAAATAAAGTAAAAAATAAGGACATTCCTTCAAATCAGAAACAAATAGTTGGGTGTGTACATAGACTGAAATGATCGGAATTGGCTTATCTCGATAAATAAAATTTAGGAGGGGAAAAAATGAAAGTAAGACCATCAGTTAAAAAAATATGTGAAAAATGCAAAATCATCAAAAGAAAAGGTGTTGTTAGAGTGATTTGCGAAAACCCAAAGCATAAACAAAGACAAGGATAATTATTAAAATTAAATTTGATATTAACACAACTATGTAGCGGCTGTCAGAGTACTGATAATCATAATTGTGTTTATATATATGTCAGAAAATGATTAGATTACTATTTTATTTATAATTGTATATAAATAAAATACATTTCAGGTTTAATTATCTATGACAAGCAAAGTAAAGATAAAAATTTATGGAGGTGCAAAAATTTATGGCTCGTATAGCAGGAGTTGATTTACCTAGAGAAAAAAGAGTAGAAATAGGATTAACATATATATATGGTATAGGATTACCTAGTTCTCAAAAAATTCTTAAAAGTTCTGGAATAAATCCAGATACTAGAGTAAAAGATTTAACAGATGATGAAGTAGCAAAAATAAGAAAAGCTATGGAAGACTTTAAAGTAGAAGGTGATTTAAGAAGAGAAGTAGCTTTAAATATTAAAAGACTTACTGAAATAGGATGTTACAGAGGAATCAGACATAGAAGAGGACTACCTGTAAGAGGACAAAGAACAAAAACTAATGCTCGTACAAGAAAAGGTCCTAGAAAATTAGTAAGTAAAAGCAAAAAATAAAATATAAATAATATTTAAGGGAGGGAAATACCAAATGGCTAAAGCTAATAATGCTAAGAAAACAGGTATCAGAAGAAGAGAAAGAAAAAACATAGATAAAGGTGCAGCTCATATTCATTCTAGTTTTAATAATACAATAGTTTCTATAACAGATACTCAAGGAAACGTTATTTCTTGGGCAAGTGCTGGTGAATTAGGATTTAAAGGTTCTAGAAAAAGTACACCATTTGCAGCTGGTCAAGCAGCAGAAACAGCGGCTAAAACAGCTATGGAACATGGATTAAAAACAGTTGATGTATATGTAAAAGGGCCAGGAGCTGGTCGTGAAGCTGCAATCAGATCATTACAAACAGCTGGATTAGATATAACAATGATAAAAGATGTTACTCCAATACCACATAATGGTTGTAGACCACCAAAAAGAAGAAGAGTATAGAATAAATAGTAAGGTTTCATAAAGTAAACCTAGTTAAAGAGTATAAAGAAATTTATAGAAAGAGGTGTATTTAAACAAATGGCAAGATATAAAGACGAACAATGTCGTATATGCCGTAGAGAAGGACAAAAATTGTTCTTAAAAGGTGCAAGATGTTATTCTGATAAATGTAGTGTAACAAGAAGAAATTATGCTCCAGGACAACACGGACAAAAAAGAACAAAACTTTCTGAATACGGTACTCAATTAAGAGAAAAACAAAAAACTAGATCATTCTACGGTGTAGGTGAAAAACAATTTAGAAAATATTTCGAAATGGCTTCTAATAAAAAAGGTATAACAGGTACAAACCTTTTACAAATATTAGAAAGTAGATTAGATAATGTTGTATATAGATTAGGATTAGGTGTTTCAAGACCACAAGCTAGACAAATAGTAACACATGGAAATATAGAAGTTAATGGTGTTAAAACAGATGTAGCTTCTTATTTAGTAAAACCAGGGGATGTTATTTCAGTTAGAGAATCTAAAAGAAATAATGGTGTAATAAAAGCTAATATTGAAGCAGGATCTGTTAGACCAATTCCAGAATGGTTAGAATTAGATAGCAAAAACTTAAGTGCAAAAGTAGTAAGACTAGTAAATAGAGAAGAAATCGATTTACCAGTTGAAGAACATTTAATTATAGAGTTATACTCTAAATAATAATTTAAATACTTAGGATACGTACGTAAGAGAGAGATTAAGTTTTTAGAGGGCCTAATGGCCTATTAGGAGGTAAGAATGATTGAATTTGAAAAACCAAACATCGAATGTATAGAGGCAGACGATAAGAGGAATTATGCAAAATTCATATGTGAACCATTAGAGCGTGGATATGGAATGACAATAGGAAATTCTTTAAGAAGAATTTTATTATCATCATTGCCAGGAGCTGCTATAACAAGTGTTAAAATTAACGGCGTAGTACATGAATTTTCTACAATACCTGGTGTCGTAGAAGATGTTCCTGAGTTAATTGTTAATTTAAAAAATGTAAGACTTAAAGTTTTTGATAACGAAGAAAAAATTATTAGAGTAGATTTCAAAGGTGCTGGAGAAATAAAAGCAGCTGATATAGTAACAGATGGAACAGTTGAAATATTAAATCCAGAACTACATATAGCAACAACTTCAAGTAATGCAGATTTACACATGGAAATGACAGTAAATAGAGGTAGAGGATATAATGTTGCTGAGAAAAATAAAAAAGATAATATGTCAATAGATGTATTAGCAATAGATTCTATATTTACTCCAGTAAAAAAAGTAAATTATTCTGTTGAAAATACAAGAGTTGGACAAATGGTTGATTACGATAAATTAACAATTGAAGTGTGGACAGATGGTAGTTTAAAACCATTTGAAGCATTAAGTTTAGCTGCAAAAGTTATGACAGGTCATTTAGAATTATTTATTGACTTATCAGAAACAGCTAAAAATACTCAAGTTATGGTTGAAAAAGAAGAATCAAAGAAAGAGAAAGTTTTAGAGATGCCTATAGAGGAATTAGAACTTTCTGTAAGATCATACAATTGCTTAAAGAGAGCAGGAATCGCAACTGTTGAAGATTTAGCAAATAAATCTCAAGAAGATATGATGAAAGTTAGAAATCTTGGTAAAAAATCATTAGATGAAGTTACAAACAAATTGATTGCTTTAGGTTTAAACTTTACATCAGAAGAAGAATAATTTTTAAGGAAGGTGGAAAGTAAAGTGGCAGGAACAAGAAAACTTGGAAAACCAACTGATCAAAGATTAGCAATGCTTAAATGTCAAGCTACAGATTTAATATTAAATGGTAAAATAGTTACTACAGAAGCAAGAGCAAAAGAAGTAAAATCAATTGTAGATAGCATTATAGCATTAGCTGTTAAAGAACATAAAAACTTTGAAGAAGTAGAAGTAAAAGTTGTTAAAGCTAAATTAGATAATAATGGAAGAAAAGTTACAGAAAAAGTAACAAGTAAAAATGGTAAAGAATATTTAAAAGTTGTTAAAGAAGAAAAAATGGAAAAAAGACAAAAAGATATGCCAACAAGATTAAATGCTAGAAGAAAAATAATGAAAAAAGTTAACAAAGTTGAAGGTGTTGACTTAATAGATAAATTATTTAACGAATTAGCTCCAAAATATGAAGATAGAGTTGGTGGTTATACAAGAATATTAAAAATGGAACCTAGAAAAGGTGACAATGCAGATAAAGCAATTTTAATGTTAGTATAATTTAAAAGTATGTACATTAGTGCATTCAAAAATATATAGATAAAAGTAAGCCGTAAGGCTTCTTTTTAGTAGGAAAGTGCTCTGCATTTCCTACTAAATAAAAGCTTCGCTAATTTTTGCACACGATTTTGTACAACAAAATCGGCGCATCGAACAAATACGTGGACAATTTAGTAAATTTTATATTTTGTAATTATCATATTGTCCACTTTTGTTCTACATATGTAATGAAAATGTATTATAAAATTAATAAAAAATAAATTGAGTTTAGTAGACTTTTAGAATAAAATATAAATATATGCTATGATAAAATAAAGGATGAGTTTAAATGAAAATAAGAATAAATAATAAGAAAATTCTAATTTTAATGTTAATACTTTTATTGTTAATATTAGCAGTAGGTTATGCGGTTTTTTCAGAGACTTTAACAATTTCAGGAACAGCAAACGCTAAAGGAACTTTTGACTTAGAATTTCAAAATGCAGAAATAGTAAAAAATATAGGAGCAGATAGAGAAAAAACAACAGCTGAAATATCAGCTGACAAAAACACATTAATAGTAAATGTAGCAGATTTAGCATATCCAGGAGCAGGAGTAGAATTTTCAGTAGATATAGTAAATGTAGGATCAATACCAGCAGAAGTACAAGCAGTAACTCCAACTAACGTAACAGGAAATGACAAAATAAAAGTGACAGGTCTAGATGTTATAAAAGCAGACCATCCAAAAATAGAAGCAGGCGATAAATGTAATATACACTTTACTATAGAATGGCCACTAGAGGCAGAAGAAATTTTAGAAAATGAAAATAGTATAAACTTTGGACTTCAAATAGAATATACACAAAGCACAGGGGAGTTATTTGATGGAAAAGTATCACATATAGACACAGATAAAGAAGGAAATACAGTACCAGAAGAACCAACATATGAGACATTGGTAAGCCAAATAATAGCAGAAGATTATGGAAAAAGTATTAATTATGAAGCAACAGTAAAAGGGCAAAAAGTAAACAATTGGAAAGTATTATATAATGATAAAAGTAATGTATACTTAATATTAGATAATTATTTACCAGTGAGTTTATTACCATCAACAACAGGGCTTTTAACTGAAGGGACACACATTGTATATTCTAATGCAAGTAGAGATGTATTATTAAGAGGACTAAGAACGGAAAGTTATTGGAGTGAATTTGCAAATGGATATGAAGGAGCAATAGCAACAGGTGCAGCAAAGTACGATATGTTTGTAAAAAGTTATAATGAAAAATATAATACAGAATTAAATGAAGATCCAAATGTAGATAAACAAGAAAAACTTAATAATGATACATTATATTTAGGAGAGTCTAATAATGATACAATAGTAGGATTTTGGTTATCAACAGAATATCCAGGACGTCCAACTTCTTTATGGGTTTTTAATGTGAAACAAAAATGCTTTAATGGTTGGGTATACAATAGTGTTAAGGCAGATTCATATGCTACTTCAGCTATTAGACCTATAGTAAAACTTCCAACAACAACATTAGGAACAGTAGGAGAAACAGTAGAAATAAAATAAAAATATATACTATGATAAAATAAAGGATGGGTTTAAATGAAAATAAGAATAAATAATAAGAAAGTTCTAATTTTAATGTTAATACTGTTATTGTTAATATTAGCAGTAGGTTATGCAGTTTTTTCAGAGACTTTAACAATTTCAGGAACAGCAAACGCTAAAGGAACTTTTGACTTAGAATTTCAAAATGCAGAAATAGTAAAAAATATAGGAGCAGATAGAGAAAAAACAACAGCTGAAATATCAGCTGACAAAAACACATTAATAGTAAATGTAGCAGATTTAGCATATCCAGGAGCAGGAGTAGAATTTTCAGTAGAT
>CANEMG010000047.1 GCA_947428535.1 uncultured Clostridium sp.
GAATTTAGAATACACCGTTTTAGATACAAAATATCAAACTATAAAAGAAGTACTGAAATCACATTTTAGAATATCTGACAGGTTATTAACTAAACTAAAAAAAAATAATAAAATTTATTTAAATAATGAAAACAAATATATTGATTATAAAATAAAAATTAATGATATTATACGAGTTAATTTAGATTTTAATGAAAAAAGTGAAAATATCGTTCCTAAAAAAATAATCTTAGATATTTTATTTGAAGATGAAGCATTATTAATAGTAAATAAGTCTAGCAATATGCCTGTTCATCCTTCAATTTTACATTTTGAAGATAGTCTTTCTAATGGAATAGCTTATTATTTTGAGGAAAAAAATGTTAAAACTAAAATTAGACCTGTTAATAGATTAGATAAAGATACTTCAGGAATTGTTATTTTTGCAAAAAATGAATATATACAAGAGTCTTTAATTAAACAAATGAAATCTTGCAAATTTCAAAAAAAATATTATGCTATTTTAGAAAATTATATCGATTCATCTCCTATAATTATAAATGCTCCTATTGCTAGAAAAGTAGGATCTGTTATTGAAAGAGAAATAAATGATAATGGCGCAGATTCATTAACACATCTAGAAGTTATTAGAAATTTTAAATACTCTTCTATTAAATTATCTTTTGTAAATTTAATTTTAGAGACTGGTAGAACACACCAGATTCGAGTTCACTCTAAATATATTGGTCATCCTATTTTAGGTGATACTCTTTATGGCCATCCTTCTTCTTTAATTTCTAGACAAGCTCTTCATGCTTATAAAATAAGTTTTATTCATCCATTAACTAAGGAGAAAATTTGCGTTGAAGCACCTTTACCAAATGATATGAAAAAAATCTTAGATGAAATTTAAAATAAAATATTCTTTTGTATATTATTTAGTTTTAAGCACATACTACTTGTATAATGATGTGCATTAAACTTAGTGAGTTTACTAGTAAACACAAAAGTCCTCTAAATGAGGACTTTTTGTATTAATATTAAATTAAATCATTAATCTTATGCTGTTTCTTCTTTCTTTGAATTTTTTGTTTTTCTTTTTGGTTGTTTTGGAACTTCTCTTTTTTTGTTTTCATCTATTACAAGTTTTGGTTCAGATTTATTTATGACAGTTTCCTTTGTTATTATACATTTTGCTATTTTTTCATTTGAAGGAATATCATACATTATATCTCTCATTATTTCTTCTATAATAGAACGTAATCCTCTTGCTCCTGTATTTCTTTCAATTGCTTTATCGACAATTGCTTCTAGTGCTCCTTTATCAAATTCTAACTCAACACCATCTAACTCTACTAATTTTTTATATTGCTTTGTTAAAGCATTTTTAGGTTTTGTTACTATATCTATTAAGGCTTCTTTTGTAAGTCCTTCTAGTGTTGCAACAATTGGTAATCTACCTACAAATTCTGGTATTAGCCCAAATTTTAATAAATCTTGTGGCAATAATTGTTTAAATACTTCTGTTTTATTTATGTCAGTTTTACTTTCTATTTGAGCTCCAAATCCAATAGTTTTCTTTCCAACTCTATCTTTTATAATATTTTCTAATCCTTCAAAAGCTCCTCCACATATAAATAATATGTTAGATGTATCTATTTGAATAAATTCTTGGTGTGGATGCTTTCTTCCTCCTTGAGGTGGAACTGACGCGACTGTTCCTTCAACTATTTTAAGTAAAGCTTGTTGAACTCCTTCTCCACTAACATCTCTAGTTATAGAAGGATTTTCAGATTTCCTTGTTATTTTATCAATTTCATCAATATATATAATTCCTTTTTGTGCTCTTTCTACATCATAATCTGCTGATTGTATAAGTTTTAAAAGAATATTTTCAACATCCTCTCCTACATATCCTGCTTCTGTAAGCGTAGTGGCATCTGCTATTGCGAATGGAACATCTAATATTTTTGCTAAAGTTTGTGCAAGTAATGTTTTACCACATCCTGTTGGACCTAATAGTAATATGTTGCTTTTTTGAATTTCTATATCATCTATAAGTTCTTTATTATTTACTCTTTTATAATGATTATATACAGCTACTGATAATGTTTTTTTAGCTTCTTCTTGACCTATAACATAATCATCTAAAACTTTTTTTATTTCTGAAGGTATTAGCATTTCTACTTGTTCAACTCTTGGTTCTACTTCATCATATACCTCATCATCAATAATATCTTGGCATAAGGCTATACATTCATCACAAATATATACACCAGGTCCTGCTATTATTTTTTTAACAACTTCTTGCGGTTTCCCACAAAATGAACATTTTACAATTCTTTCCTGATTTTTAGCCATTTAAGCTTTCCTTTAAATTTTATTTAGATTTTTAAGGAATCTATAAACCTAATTTCTTTTATCTAATATTCCATCTATTAATCCATATTTTAAAGCTTCTTCTGCTGTCATATAGTTATCTCTTTCTGTATCTTTTTCTATTGTTTCTAAACTTTGACCTGTTTTCTCACTTAATAATTTGTTTAATTTTTCTCTTGTTCTTACCATATGATCTGCATGAATTTTTATTTCAGTTGTTTGTCCTGAAATTCCTCCACCACCAATTAATGGTTGATGAATTAGTATTTCAGCATTTGGTGTTGCAAATCTTCTTCCTTTTGCTCCTGATGTTAATAAGACTGCTCCCATACTTGCTGCCATTCCAACACATATTGTAGATACTGGGCATTTTATATAATTTATTGTATCTACTATTGCCATACCATCTGTAATAGATCCTCCTGGACTGTTTATATATAAACTTATTTCTTTATCTGGATCTTCTGATTCCAAAAATAAAAGTTGTGCTACTACTAAACTAGCTGAAACATGGTTTACATCCTCTGCTAAAAATATTATTCTATCTTTTAATAATCTTGAAAATATATCGTAAGATCTTTCTCCTCTACTAGTTTGCTCAATAACATATGGTACTAAACTATTTTCTATCATTTTTATCTTCCTTTCTATTCTATTTATTATTTGTTTTACATTTATTTAATATATACTAAATAATTTTTTTTTTCAATACATTTATTATAAAAAAAACAATATTCAAATTTCTTTTTTCGTGTTTTTTTGACATTCTGTATTAATATTAATATCTACTAAAACAAAAGCTCTAACTTTAGGTTAGAGCTTTATACTTATTTAGATTTTTTTGTAGTTTTTTTATCTGATTTCTTTTCATCTGCTTTAGATGATTCTTTCTTTTTTGAATCTTTTTCTTTTGCTTCTTCTACTGTTTTTATTTTAGCACTATCTACTATTTCTTTAATTGCTTTTTCTGATTTTATATTTGCTTTTATGTGTTCAAGTAATTCTTCATTATTTTTTAAATCTTCTTCTTTTCTACCATAGCTTGTGGCTAATTCTTTAAGTTTTTCAGAAACTTCTTTTTCTGATGCTTCTATTTTAGCATCTTTGCAAACTGCTTCTAAAACTAATCTCATTTTTAAAGATTCTTTTGCTGGTTCTTCACTTTCTTTTCTATAATCAGCTTTTGTTTTTCCAAGCATTTGTAAATATTGTTCTAATGTAATTCCTTGATATGATAATCTTCTGTTCATATCTTGTTCCATATTATCTATTTCTAGTTCTATCATTCCTGATGGTATATCTACTTCTGAATCTTCTGCAACTGCTTTTACAGCTTTTTCTTCTAATTCAGCTTTTGATTTTTCTTCATTTTCTTTTTCTTTTTTAGCTTTTAAATCTGCTTTTAATTCTTTTAATGTATCAAATTCACTAACATCTTTAGCAAATTCATCATCTATTTTAGGTAATTCTTTTGTTTTAATTTCATGAAGTGTAACTTTAAATACGGCATCTTTTCCAGCTAAGTCTTTTGAAAAATATTCTTCTGGGAATTTAACACTAATGTCTTTTACTTCTTCTGTTTTCATTCCTACAACTTGATCTTCAAATCCTGGTATAAATGTGTTGCTTCCTAATTCTAATTCATGATTTTCAGCTTTTCCACCTTCAAATTCTACACCATCAACTGATCCTACAAAATCTATAACTGTTGTATCTCCCATTTTAGCTGCTCTATCTTCTACTGTTATCATTCTGCTGTTACGTTCAGCCATTTTATTTACTTCTTCTTCTACTTCTTTATCTGTAACTTTATATTCTACTTTTTCTAAAGAAATTCCTTTATATTTTCCTAATTTAACTTCTGGTTTTATAGATACTATTGCTGTAAATATTAAGTCTTTTCCTTTTTCCATTTGAGAAATATCTATTTGTGGTCTGCTTACTACTTCTAATTTTTCTGATTTAACAGCTTCATCATATATTTCTGGAACTATTTCGTTAAAGGCATCTTCATAAAAGATTTCATCTCCATAATATTTTTCAACTATATTCATTGGAGCTTTTCCTTTTCTAAATCCTGGTATATTAAAATATTTGGCATTTTTAGTAAATACTTTTTTTATTCCTTCGTCAAATTTTTTAGATTCGATTGTAAATTCTAATTTTAACTCATTTTTATTTTCTGTCTTTTCTACTTTTACACTCATTTTACTTCCTCCATTTTCTTCCTATTTCATAAATAGCTTATATATTATATCACAAGATAAATAAAAATCAAGTATTTTCGCTAATTTAATGACTATGTATGGGTTCTATATATTTTAAGTAAACATGATAAAAGCATCTGCCTTTTATAGCAGATGCCTATCCTGGATTACATATGTTAAAATATCAACTACTTTTTATATTGTTTCATAAATTCTTCCGGATTTCGTATATTTTCATCAATTCTTTTAACAGCCTCAATCACCACTTCTAAATCTTCTTGGGCAGGTTCTCTTAAAAAGAGTATTTCAATATACTTACTGAAAATTTTGCTCATTAAAAGTGTTACACAAATGTATAAAACCAAAAGCAGTATATCTATCAAAACTGTTTTTACAAATGAATCCATTACATGTATTGGTGTTACTGACATTAACAGAGCAAAAATTACAAATCTAAAAAGATCTATTCCTTTTGTTGCTAATACAGAATCTTGGCAAAATTCTGAATTTTTTTAGTTTCATCCGCAGTTGGCACTCTATTCAGCTTGTTATATGCATTAAGTACTTTATGCATTGCTGCATTCATTCTCCAATATTGTTTATATTTTTGAGAAAAAGCATACTTTTTTATAAGAGAAATATAACCAGCTACCCAATCTTCTTCATAACTCTTTCCAAGGTTATTTAAGAAAAGCATTATTGCCGGAACATATACAAGTGTTTTTGTAAAAGTACCAATTATAATTCCACCTATAATTGCCACCACATATATTTTCCAGTAATCAAAAATCCCGGTCCCTATAATTTCTCTTTCCATTTCAATGCATATATCTTCTTCGAGAAAAATCTTTCTAGAGGACAACAGTTCAACTTTTATTTCACCATTTTCCTTCCGCTCAGCTTTAATTGCTGCATATGGTTCTACTGGTGATGACAGGATTATTGCATTTTTCTGTACATTTCCATTTTTTAACATTCTTCTGCCTCCTTTTTATAACATATGTATTCCTTAACGTTATTTAATTTTTAAACCACTTTAAGTAGGAATTATCCCTCCTTTATCTCTGATATTTTGGCTATTGTAGCAAGAATTATATCATATTTACATAATATTGTAAATAAATATTGTATAAAAAAAGAGTAGTTATATTACTACTCCCTTTTCAAAATATTTTAATCTCCTAAACAAATTCCTAAATCTCTAGCTATTTTGATTAAATCATCATCCATTTGAATTTTTCTAATATTACTTTCCTTAGTATTTCCTGATGCAGCTCCTACAACTTTATTGTTCCCTACAACATCTTCTAAAGAAACATAACTCATTTCACCTTTTTTATAAGTTACTAAAACATTAAATATTCCTTGCATTGCAAGTTCCATAGCTTTGCAACCATATTTAGTAGAAAGTATTCTGTCAAACGCTGATGGTGTACCACCTCTTTGGACATATCCTAAAACAGTATTTCTAGCAACCATTCCTGTTAATTCTTCTAATTCATTTGCTAATTTTTCTCCAACTCCACCAAGTCTTATATTGTCTAATCCTTTTCCATCATCTAAAGTTTTCTTTACTGTAATTGTTCCATCTTTTGGCATTGCACCTTCTGATGTTACAACTATTGTAAACTCTTTTCCTCTTGCTCTTCTTGCATTTATTTTATCTACTACTTTATTTATATCGTAAGGTATTTCTGGAATTAAAGCAACATCTGCTCCTCCAGCTATTGCTGATTCTAATGATAACCATCCAGCATATCTTCCCATAACTTCTAATACCATTATTCTATGATGTGCTTCTGCTGTTGTGTGTAATCTATCTAGTGCTTCTGTTGCAACTGAAACTGCTGTGTTGTATCCAAAAGTTGCATCTGTATGTGCAACATCATTATCTATTGTTTTAGGAACTCCTATGCAATTTACTCCTTTTAATGAAAAGTCTCTACTAGATTTTTGAGTTCCATCTCCTCCTAATGTAAATATACAATCAAATCCTGCATTTCTTATGTTTTGAACACATATATCTGACATATCTTTATATTCAACACTTCCATCTTCATTTACTACTTTATAGTTGAATACATTTGTGCTATTTGATGTACCTATTATTGTTCCACCTCTTGCTAATAGACCTGAAGCATTTCCTTGTAAATCTAATTTTACATAGTCGTTGTTTAATAATCCTTTGTAACCTTCAATAAATCCATAGCATTCTACTCCATATGTTCTAGCTGTTTTTACTATTGCTCTTATTACAGCATTTAATCCTGGTGCATCTCCACCATTAGTTAGTATAGCAACTTTTTTTACTTTTGATTCCATTTCGATTTCCCCCTGTTTTTATTTTTTTCAACATTATAGTTATTATATACATTTTTAAAATATAATACAAGCATTTTTTATATTATTCCATATAAGAATTTTCTTTTTAAATCTAATTTTAAAGAATATATTTTTAATTTCCATATATAATTTAATATCTAATTATTTTAGATAAACTTTAAAAAGGAGGGCCTATTACTTAGGC
>CANEMG010000048.1 GCA_947428535.1 uncultured Clostridium sp.
ATGAACATAGGAGAAAAAATATATGAATTAAGAAAATCAAAAAATTTGTCACAAGAAGAAGTGGCAGAAAAACTAAATGTTACTAGACAAACAGTATCAAAATGGGAAACAAATCAAAGTACACCTGATTTTGATAAAATAGTTCCATTATGTGAATTGTTTGAAATAAGTACAGATGAATTATTAAAAGGAGAAAAACAAGAGAAAAGCAATAAAATAGAAGAAGATATAGTTGAAAAAAAGCCGATGACAAAAGAAGAAATAAAAAGAAAAAGAGCTGAAGTAATAAGTACATCAGTATTTACTTATATAGTAGCAGTAGCACTATTTATTTTAGCTATTGAAATGATAGACATAAATGAAATAATAATTGTGTCAATTTTTCTTTGTGTAATAGCTTGGCCAACTGCTAGAATAATAAAACATTTTATTTCTGCTCCAAAGTTTGAGGAAACAAGAGAAGAAAAAAGAGAACAAATGATTATAAAAGAAATAAATTCAATAATTGGAGTTGTTTCAACAATAATATACTTTTTTGTAAGTTTTACAACCATGGCATGGCATATAAGTTGGATAATTTTTATTATAGGTGGTTTAATTAGTGAAATAGTTAAATTGATATTTTTATTAAAGGAGGAATACTCTGATGAAAAATAAAGGAGTGATAATAATTTTAATAGTTATTTTATCAATTTTAGTAATAGGATTAACAGTGTTTTTATATATGTATTTAACAGGTAGAATGGGAAATTCATTTTTTACAGGAGGATTTTCAGAATCTGAAAATATAATATTTGATCAAATATATACAGAAGATATAAAAGATTTAGAAATAAAATCAGCTGCTGGAGATATCACTTTTGAAAAAAGTACAGATGAAAATATTCGAGTAGTTGTCTATGGAAAAGATAAAAATAATTTAGAAGTAACATTAAAAGATGATAATTTAGAAGTTGACTATTCAGTAAATCATACAGTATTTAACTTTGGTGTAGTTTTAAATGATATAATAATCTATATACCAGAGAATTATTCAAATTATATAAATATAAAAGCAAATTATGGAGATATAAAAATAATAGATTTAGAAAATACAACAATAAATATAGAAGAAGATTGCGGAGATATTGAACTAGGAAAAATAAGAAATGCTGAAATTGACAATTCGTATGGCGACATAAAAATTGATACAGTATTAAATAAATGCAAAATAAAAAATGATTGTGGAAATATAAAAATAAATAATTTGCAAATACAAGAAGAATCAAGCATAGAGTCATCTTTAGGTGATGTAAAAATTGGTAACATGAATGATATTTATGTAGATGCTAAAACGGATTTAGGGGATTTAAAAATAAATACTAATAACAGATATTCTGAAACTATATTAAGAATAAAAAATAGTTGTGGAGATATAAAAATAGAAAATTAAAAGTTATATCTAGTTTTTTAAAAATATATGGTATATAATATCATATATTTTTAATATTATAGGAGGTTAACATATGGCAACATTTGATGATTTTATGAAGATTGATATTAGAGTTGGTACTATTTTAAGTGCAAAAGTATTTGAAAAGGCAAGGAACCCAGCATATATATTAGAAATAGACTTTGGAGAAGAAATAGGAATAAAAAAATCATCTGCCCAAATTACGAAACTATACAAAACTGATGACTTGATAGGGAAACAAGTATTAGGAGTAGTAAATTTTCCACCTAGACAAATAGCTACATTCATGTCAGAAGTGCTAGTGCTTGGAACTTATAGCAAAGATGGTGTTATTTTAATTAAGCCAGATAAAGAGGCAAAAAATGGAGATAAATTAGGATAAAACTGTTGACTAAATAGCACCGTATGTGCTAAAATAGAAATATCTAGGGTGTTTAAATAAAAATATCCAAACCAAACAAAATAAAATACTAATTTAAGAAAGGAAAAGTTTATGAAATCAAAAAAAATAATAATTACCTTTTTATTTTTTGCGATACTTGTATCACAATTAATAGCAGCTACATTAGTGGCAAATTCTTATGCGACAGAAAGCAAAGTTGAAGAAAAATTTTTCTATAATCAATTTGATTTTAATAAAGGAATACTAAATAATTCAATATACAATAGATATATTGGAAATGTAATTAATTCAAAAGAAAATTCAAATCCAACTTTTGCAACAACAATGGCAAAAAGTGCAGAAAAACCAATATATTTTGGTGAAGAATTCGAAGTAAACGTAAGAGTAAGTGATTTAGTTAAAGTTGAAAAAGGATTAATAGTAGTATACGGAAAACTAAATTATGATGAAAATGTATTAAGTTTAATTGAAATCGCTCCGCAAAAAGAATGGCAAATAACATATAACGAAAGAAACAAAGTATTTGTAATGGATAATGATGAATTTATAAATAATGAAAATATTGGAGCAAATGACAGCATACTTAAATTAAAATTTAAAGTAAATGATACAATAACACAAGAAACTAATACATCAATTGAAATTGTAGATATAAAAGGAAGTAATTCAAAAATTGATATATCTTCAGAAAATGCTAAATTAGATATATCTATCGTAGAAGAACCAGAAGAACCAATATTTAATTCAGAAAAATATACTATAGAAGAAGACTATATTACAAGAATAGCACCAAATACAACTTTTGCAACTTTCAAATCTTATATAGAAACAAATCAAGAGTTAGTATTAAGAGATAGGGAAGGTAATTTATTAGATTTAGATTCTTATGAATTATCAACAAATATGACACTTACAGTAGGAAATAATAAAGTTTATACTTTAGTAGTTATAGCTGATATAGCAGATATCTATGGAAATGGGGAAGTCACAGTTACAGATTTAGCAAAACTTAAATTACATTATATAGGATTAGAACCATTAACAGGAGCAGCTTTAAAAGCAGCAGATATAAACGGAGATGGTGTAATAACAATAACAGATATAGCTCAAATAAAATTATATTTAACAGGATTGATGGAAATAAAATAACTAATGAAAATAAATTAATGAAAAGAGGATAAAATATGAAAAAAATAGTAGTTTTAAGTTTAACATTATTAATGGTAATATGTTGTTTAGTAAATTCAGTATATGCTATTTCATGCACAATGAATTTACAATTATCAAAAAGTGAAATCTCAAAAGGAGAAGAGTTTACAGTAGATATTATTTTAAAAGAAATTGATGCTGAAAAAGGTGTTATAGCCTTAGGAGGTACAATTGAATATGATAAAAACGTTTTAGAATATGTAAATGTAGAAGGTCAAGGAAATTGGACTAAACCTTCTTATAATGATGCAAACGGAAAATTTGCATTAGATAGAAATGATGGATATGCAACAACAGAAGAGACAATTGCTAGATTTACTTTTAAAGCAAAAGATACTCTAAATGCAAATGACACAAAAATATCATTAAAAGGAGTAACAAGTTCAAATGGTGATACAGATATTTTCGCTACTGATGTTGCTACAACTATAAAATTCAAAGAAACATCTTCAGGTTCTGATAAACCAAGCGGAAATGAAAACACAGTAAATAATTCAGTAAATAATTCAGGAAATAATAATAGTGCTAACAATAGTAATGCTTCTAAAAATTCAAGTACTACTATTAGAAATACAAACAAAACTATAGTAGCAAATACATCTGATAATTTAAAAAATGGAGTGTTACCAAATACAGGTACTACATCTATAGTATTTGGAATAATACTATTAGTAATAGCAGTTGCTTTGATAATATATTCTAGAATTAGAGTGATAGAAAAAGGAACATATGGTAAATAAAATAAAACTTAATCTATTAAAATGTAAAGAGTAAAATTCTAAAATGGATTTTACTCTTTTTTGTATAAATTATAATTACTTCTCATATATTTTAATAAAAAAGATAGGAGAAGAATGATGATTATATCAATTGTCTTAATAGTTATAGGTTTTGTGTTTTTAATTAAAGGTGCTGACTTTTTAGTTGAAGGAGCAAGTCAAATTGCACAAAAATTTCATATACCAGAAATAATTATAGGTTTAACAATTATATCAATAGGAACATCAATGCCAGAATTATTTGTTAGTACAACATCATCTTTAGAAGGACATTCAGATATGTCTATTGGCAATGTTGTAGGAAGCAATATTGTTAATTTGTTATTTATTTTAGGGACATCATCAATACTTAGTAAAATAAAAATAAAAAAAGAAACAAAATTTATCGAAATTCCAATATGTATAATAGTAACAATTATTTTTTTGATAATATGTAATTCAGGAAAATCTATAACAAGAGTAGAAGGAATATTTTTAATTTTCCTATTTACATTATTTATTTTATATACAATTTTTATGGCTTTAAAAAACAAGAATTTAGAATGTAAATCAGAAGTAAAAAATACAAGTACATTAAAGGATATTTTTAATATCATTTTAGGAATTGTTGCCTTGAAATTAGGAGGAGATTTAGCAGTAGATAATGCTGTTAATGTTGCGAATTATTTTGGTTTAAGTGAAAAAATAATTAGTATAACAATACTAGCAATTGGAACGAGTTTACCAGAATTAGTTACAAGTGTTTCTGCTGGAATAAAAGGTAAAACAGATATCGCAATTGGCAATATATTAGGTTCAAATATTTTTAATATACTTTTGATAATAGGGGTATCAGCTGTTATACAACCAATTACATACAATATAAGTTATAATAAAGATTTAGTAATTTTGCTAATTTCTACATTGTTATTATTAATTTATACAATTATTCCACCTAAAAATGAAATGGGAAAATTTAAGGGTATATTATATGTTTTTATTTATATAGAATATATAATTTGTTTATTATCTATTTAGTAAAATTTGCTTTTTGCTCTAAAATAATATATAATATCAACATACGTTTTAAATTGGACAAAAATGTCATTTAAACGAAACAAAATGCTTTGCATTTTGAGTACTGGGGCTGTAACAATTAAAATTTAACAGCCCCAGCAACAAGTGTCCCGAAATGGTCAAAGGAGAATAAATATGGACAAAATAATAGGTTTTATTGGAAGTGGAAATATGGCAACAGCAATGATGGGTGGAATAATTAACGCAAATTTAGTTCCTAGTACTAATATTATGTGTTCAGATCCATCAGAAAGTAAATTAGAAATTTTAAAAGATAGTTATGGTGTTACAATAACAACTAATAATTCTGAAGTTGCTAGTAAATCAGATATATTAGTTCTATCTGTAAAGCCACAGTTTTATCCTGAAGTAATAAAAGAAATTAAAGAAATAGTAAATCCAAATGCGATTATTGTTGGAATTGCCGCTGGACAAAAAATAGAAACAGTAAAGAAATTGTTTGAAAAAGATATTAAAGTAGTTCGAGTAATGCCGAACACACCAGCATTAGTAAGTGAGGGGATGGCTGCTTTATGCCCATGCCCAAAAGTTTCAGTAGATGAATTAAACATGATTTGTAATATTTTTAATAGTTTTGGAAAATGTGAAGTAATACCTGAAAATCTAATGGATGTAGTAACAGGTGTAAGTGGATCATCACCAGCTTTTATATTTATGATAATTGAAGCAATGGCTGATGGAGCAGTATTAGAAGGTATGCCTAGAGATAAAGCATATACTTTTGCAGCACAAGCTGTTTTAGGATCAGCTAAAATGGTATTAGAAACAGGAAAACATCCTGCAGAACTTAAAGATATGGTATGCTCACCAGCAGGAACAACTATAGAAGGTGTATCAGTTCTAGAAGAAACAGGTTTAAGAAATAGTATTATAAAAGCTGTTAAGGCAGCAACAAAAAAGTCAAAAGATTTATCAAATAAATAAGAAGTATTACAAATCAAAAGTAGAAGATATGGATTATTGTACCAATTTTCTACTTTTTTGTGTAATCAAAATTATCTAAAAAATAATATTATAAAATTTCTAAATAATAGAGGAGAAAAAATGAACGAAATAAATGAGAAATATTGGAAAAAAATTAAAGATAAAAAAAGAATTGTAGTTAAAGTTGGATCTTCTACATTAACACATAAAGCGACTGGAAATTTAAATTATACTAAATTAGACCAAATAGTTAGAGCTTTAAGTGATTTAAAAAATAGTGGAAAAGAAGTTATATTAGTTTCATCTGGGGCAGTAGCAGTTGGAAGAGAAGCTTTAAAAATTGGAAGAAAATCGAAAACAATGTCAGAAAAACAAGCATGTGCAGCTATAGGACAATGTAAATTAATGATGAATTATCATAAATTATTTGTAGAATATGGACAAACACCATCACAAGTATTAATGACTAAATATAGTGTTGATACAGAAAAATCTTATAATAATTTAAAAAATACTTTTGA
This sequence comes from uncultured Clostridium sp., assembly GCA_947428535.1. Classification (GTDB taxonomy): domain Bacteria; phylum Bacillota; class Clostridia; order TANB77; family CAG-508; genus Scatovivens. The sequence goes on from CANEMG010000048.1 coordinate 6,367, forward strand.
AGAATTACTAAAGTATGGAAGTATTCCTATTGTAAATGAAAATGATGCTATAGCAACAGATGAAATTGAATTTGGAGAAAATGATAAATTGTCAGCAATAGTAGCTGCAATTACAAAATCTGATTTACTAATAATGCTAACTGATATAGATGGATTATATACAGATGACCCATTTCAAAATAAAGATGCCAAATTAATTGATGTAGTAACAACTAAAATGACAGAAGTAAAAAAGATGGCAAAAAGATCAAGTGATAGCGATGTAGGAACTGGAGGTATGTATACCAAAGTTTTAGCTGCAAATATCATAAATCCTTTAGGAATTAATATGCTAATTACTAGTGGAAAAGATCCAGATATTTTAAATAAAATAATGAATGGAGAAAAACATGGAACTTTATTTGTAGCACAAGATACAAATAAGCAAAATATTAGGGAATATCTAGTTTCAAAAATCGATTATTAGTTTATGGTTTATAGGCAATCCTTTAAACGCCTAAATAAATTATGCAAGGAAAAATAATGGAAAGTTTAGAAGAAATTGGAAAAAAAGTAAAACAAACTACTAGTAAATTAAACACTATAAGT
>CANEMG010000049.1 GCA_947428535.1 uncultured Clostridium sp.
ATATAAATGATGAAAAAATAAAAAATAAATTTGTCAAAGAAATAGATGATGAAGTTAAATTTTTAATAGCAACACCGCCATGTCAAGGAATAAGCAATTTAGGAAAAAACAGAAATTTAGAAGAAAAATTAAAAGATCCAAGAAATTATTTAGTTTTTAATGTATTAGAAGTAATAGACAAAAAAGATTTTGACTATATACTAATGGAGAATGTACCTGGATTTTTAACAATAAAATTGCCATATAAAGATAATCTATGTACTTTAGAAGAAATTTTAAAAGACAAGTATTCATCTAAATATATTATAGAAACACGAGTTTTAAATGCCAAAGAGTATGGAGTTCCTCAAAGCAGACCAAGAGCCATTGTTAAAATGTATAAAAAAGGTTTAACTTGGAAATGGCCAGAAAAGCAAAAAGAGATTACACTAAAAGAATGTATTGGCGATTTACCAAGTCTAGAATCTGGAGAAAAGTCAGATATTAAATATCACTATGCTAGAAAACATGATGAGAAACAAATTCTTTGGATGAAAAATACTCCAACTGGATGTTCAGCACATAATAATAAAGAATTTTATCCTGTAAAATCTGATGGAACAAAAATTAAGGGATATAATGCAACATATAAAAGAATGAGTTGGGATGCACCAGCATCTGCAATTACTATGAGAAATGATGCTATATCTTCTCAAGATAATGTTCATCCAGGAAGGCAATTAGAAGATGGAACATATTCTGATGCAAGAGTGTTATCATTGTTGGAATTGTTTAGAGTATCATCATTGCCAGATGATTGGAATATACCAGAATGGGCAACAGATACTTTTATAAGAAGAATTATTGGAGAAGGAGTTCCACCCAAACTTACATATAATATAGTGAAAGGAATTGAAAATAATAATGATTAAAGGAGCCTCAATGTTTGCAAGTGCTGGAATAGCAGAAACATATTTAAAAGAAGCTGAAATTGATATAGTAGTTGCAAATGAATTAATAGAAAAAAGAGGGAATTTTTATCAAAAAGTATATCCAACAAGTAAAATGATAATTGGGGATATTAAAGATGAAAAGGTTAAAAAAGAATTTTTAAATAATATAGATAACGATGTTAAATTTCTAATAGCAACTCCACCATGTCAAGGAGTAAGTACATTAGGAGTTAATAAAAAAATGAATCAAATGATGGATGATCCAAGAAATTATTTGATTTATGATGTGATAGAGGTAATAGATAAAAAAGATTTTGATTATATAATGATTGAAAATGTACCTAGATTTTTAGATGTGTTTTTTCCATATAAAAACGAATACAAAAAATTAGAAGAAATATTAATAGATAAATATTCAGATAAATATAAAATAGATATAAGAGTTTTAAATGCGAAAGATTATGGAGTGCCACAAACTAGGCCAAGAGCTATTATAAAAATGTATAAAAAGCATTTAAAATGGGGGTGGCCATCAATACAACCAGAAATAACATTAAGACAAGCAATAGGGAGTTTGCCTAGTTTGGAGTCAGGAGAAAAATCAGATATAAAATATCATTATGCAAAAGTTCACAATGAACGTGAGGTTTTAGCAATGCAACATACACCAACTGGCTGTAGCGCAATGAAAAATGAGGTTTTTTATCCTAAAAAAGAAGATGGAAGTAGAATTAGAGGATTTCATAATACATATAAAAGAATGAGCTGGGATGCACCAGCGCCAGCAAGAACAATGAATAATGGTAATATAGGTTCTCATAATAATGTTCACCCAGGAAGACTATTAGAAGACGGAAAATATTCTGATGCAAGAGTATTGACAATGAGAGAGTTGTTTATAGTTTCATCATTACCAGCTGAATGGAATATACCACAAAATGTAACAGATAATTTTATTAGACAAGTAATTGGAGAAGCGATCCCTCCAAAACTAGCTTTTAATATAGTAAAAGAGATTGGAAAAGATGGTGAATAGGATGTTAAAATTAAAACGATCTAAAAATAATAAATGGATTTTTCAAAAAAATATTAGTTCTGCGAAGTTAATAGAAGCTTATATAGATGCAATGGAATTACAAAAAAATATAATTAATCCAGAAAAAATAAAAAACACATTAAAAAAACAGAAAAAATATAAAGGTAGAAGCAAAAAGGGTTCTATTAATACAATGGGGGTTAGATTGAGCCAAATGTGTTTTTATATGACAGGATATAAAAAAGATGGTAAATTTTTGCCATCAACTACTACACAAATGACAAGAAAAGAAACTAAAAGAATTGATGTTTCTGAAGCTTTTTTAGTAAATTTGTTTTCTATGCAATATCCTAATCCATACAGCAATACACCAGAAAACTTCAAAATTTACTTTGGAAGATTTTTAATAAAATTATTGTTAGACAAAAGAATTGATAGAAAATTATATATAGATGAATTTATTTGGTTTTTACCATTTATTGAAACTATAAATGAAGAGTTATATGAAGAATTAATAGCTGAAATATTAAATTATAGAAATTTATCTTATAATGAGAAATTAGAACTATTTCACTCAGTAAAAAAATGTGATGATGTTTTTTCTAATTGTACTCATGAAATAAATTATTATTTTTTGCGAATATTTTCAGGATTTAAAGTTTTCGAGTTAGTACCAGATAATAATCATAATGATGGGCAGTTATTTAAATTCAAACATGGTAGTGCAACAATTAGAAATGATGCAATTGGAAGTAGAAAAAGAGTTTCAGGATATGTTAAATTATCGAATGGTTTATTAGATAAAGCTTTAATTTTAAGTAAAAATTATTCTGCATTTGATATGCCAGAAACTCAAGCTACAGCAGATTCAAAAGAAGATTGGATAAGAAATTTATATGAGTTTAATATGTTGGACTATATAGATGTTATTGATTTTGACAAAAAATATGATGAAGAAGTTATTACTTCTGTAAAAGACATGGTTTATCAATCAAAATATGGAACTAATGATGGAAAAAGTTTCGAAAATAGTTTACAGCCTATATTTGAATTGTTTAGAGAAAATATAAGTGCAGATATAATAGGTGGTTCAGGAGATACTGATTTGTTGTGCATTATGAAAAATAATGATGATTCAAGATATAAAGTTAATGTTGATGCAAAGAAAACTAAAAATAGATTAGCAGGAATACATACAACAAGAATAATAAAACATATAAGAAAAAATGGATCAAATTATTGTATTATTGTGTCTCCTAAATTTTCAAAAGGAGCCAAGACAGATATTAAAGGATATGAAATTGTTACAATTGAAGCAGAAACATTAGCAAATTATTGTTTAAAAGAATGTTTGAATTCTGATGATGGATTAGCTGATTATTCAGCAATAAATGATATTATTTTAAATAATCAAGGAACAGATATCACTGAAAATGTGAATGATTTAATTGTTGAAAGATATCAAATACCATAGAAAAGAAATAGATGCAAAATAAAAAGTGTAATAAGTTATAAAGATTAGTTATAATATTATTTATGACACAAAAATTTAACAAGATATGAAATAACTTGTTTTAGAGAAAATATGAAAAGATACAAATTTAATCTTGTTCAACTGTATCAAAAACAGGATCTGAAAAGAACTCTTGTAATGTAATATCAAAACCATTGCAAATATGCAGTAAAGTATGAAGTTTTAGAAGTTCTGTTTTTCCAGACATAAAAGTACTAATTGTTGAACAAGGAATTCCAGAATATTTGCATAAATCCCACACTTTCATATGTTTAAGCTCTAAATAATAATTTATTCTTTTTCTAATTGCATCTGATAATTTCATATTAACACCTCATAATATTGTATATGAAAATCATAGCAAATATATGCAAAATATTACTTTGGCGAATTGAAAAAAATAAACAAAACTTCAATTTACCAAACTACTTCGATAAGTTGAAAAAAATTTCATCATATGTTAAAATCAATTGTAAAGGAGAAAGAAATATGGAAAATAAAATTTTTAACAATATGATAGGGGAAGATAGCATAATATACTTGTATAAAAATAGGATAAATATTATTAAATATTTGAGTAAGGACTTAGAGGAAGTTTTACTAAAATTAGAAATCAAAATTGAGGATAGATTATATACAGAATATGAATATGATTTAATAGATGAAAAGATTATGGACTATTATACAGATGGTACATTCGAACCTATAAAGCTATTGTCTGAAAAAGGTGTTTCCCAAAAAGAATATGAAGAAATTTTGAATGCATTTTCAAAAATTGTAGAAGATTATAATTTGTAAGTGAAAATTCCACAAACAAAATATGTTTTGTGGAATTTTTTTATTTTGTAATTATCATATTGTCCACTTTTTTTCTATTGATTTAAAATTCTATTTACAAAAAACGACATATAAGTTAATATATGATTATAGAAAAATGAATTATTGTAAAATAATTGTGCTAAAATCGGCATAAGTTGAAAATGTTTTCTAAAAATGATATAATTATTATATGAATGTAAATGAAAACGGAGGACAAATTTATGAAAAGAAAAGTTATAAGTGTAATTTTACTAATGTTATTAACATTTACATTAGTACAAAGTAGTTGCTATGCAACAGCACTAGGGACACCGGTAGCGCCAGCAGGAGCAGGTAGTACAGCAGGAACAGGTGGTACAGCAGGAGGAAGTAAATTTGATTGGAACTCAAAGAAAACAGAAATCATGACAAGCGAGGGTGATTCAAATGTAACAAAACCAATAAATAGTATTGCTGGAACTTTAATAACGGTTACACAAATTATAGCAATGGGTGTAGCAATTATAATGTTAATAGTATTAGCAATGAAATATATGATGGCAGCACCAGGAGATAAAGCGACAATAAAAAATCATGCAGTTGTTTACATAGTTGGAGCTATTACAATGTTTGCTTGTACAGGGATATTAGGAATTATAAAACAATTTGCACGAGTACTAGGAAATTAAATTTGAGAGGTAAAAAATATGAAAAAATTTGTAGTAGTAGTTTTTTTAATATTGCTTATAATATCAGTTTTAATGATATCAGTTGAGGCTACAACTGATAGTAGTGGATATAATGATAAAATGGGTGCACTAATTAAAAGCAATTGGTCAGATTCGACATCAGCAAGTAGTAAAGCAACAACAATACTTACTACAATAGTTGTGGTATTAAAAATTATAGCAGTAGCAGTAGCTATTGTTATGCTATTGGCAGTAGCAATGAAATATATGATGTCAGCACCAGGGGATAGAGCAGAAATAAAAAAACATGCAATTCCATATGTAATTGGAGCAATAGTATTATTTGGAGCATCTGGAATATTAAGTTTAATACAACAATTTTCTAACGCATTTAATACTTAATAGTATGGATTGGAGTAAATATGAAAAGAAATTTGAAATTATCAATAATTAAAATATTTATACTTACTTGTACAGTTTTTTTAATAGTAAGTTCTTTTTCGAATGCATTTGGAACCCAGGAAGGAACTTCGAATTTTAACCCAGCAGAATTTAATTCTGGTGGTGTAGAATCAAAAATGACAAGTGTAGTAGAAACTACAAGTAAGACAATAGTTGCTGCTTTAAGAATTATTTCTGTGGCAATAGCAATTATTGTAATATTAGTAATAGCAATGAAGTATATGATGTCTTCTTCAGGAGATAGAGCAGATATTAAAAAACATGCAGTTGCTTATATTACAGGAACTTTTATACTTTTTGCAGCAGCTCAGCTTATAGCAATTTTAATAGATGTTGCAGATAAGTTATTCCCAGCAAGTTAAAGATTATAAGAAGTAAAGGTGATGATGTAGATGAAAAGAAAAATGATTAAAATATTTATATTAATATTATGTTGTATAATGTCATTATCTGTAATATGTTTAGCTGATGTAACAGAATTTAATGGAAAAATTTCTGGTACTGGAGCGACAAATTCAAGAAGTGTTATTGTAAAAATAATTGCAACTGTACTTAACGTAACAAGAATTATAGGATTAGCTATAGCAGTTGTTATGCTAATGGTAGTAGCTTGTAAGTATATACTAGCTTCTGCAGGAGATAAAGCAGATATTAAGAAATATGCTATGAATTATATTATTGGAGCTCTTATACTTTTTGGAGCTTCAGGAATTATAACTATAGTTAAAACTTTTGTGGAGGGTTCTTTTTCAACAGGCCAATAAAAAGAACAATTTTATTTTTGAAAGGATATTTATATTATGAAAAAAATAATTACAACATTACTTTTAGTATCTATATTATTAGTAATATTTAATATAAATAATGTATATGCAGATGATATTACAGATCCAACGACAGTAATAAATAGTATGTCTGGAGCAAAGGCTTCTAATATGGCTAGTGCAGACAATAAAATAGGTAATATAATAAATACAGTTATTGGATTATTACAAGTCGCAGGTACAGGTATTTCAGTTGTAGTAGTATCAGTGCTAGGTATAAAGTATTTGTTGGCTAGTCCATCAGAAAAAGCAGATACAAAAAAATCAATACTTCCTATAGTTATAGGTTGTGCGCTTTTATTTGGAGCTGTGAATTTAATGGCTGCTGTTAGTGATATGGCAAGTAAAGTATTTGGTGAATAATTAAAATAAAATAATTAAAATTCCAGAATATTTTTTCTGGAATTTTTTTGAGCTTTTTAATTTGTTACAATTGTATTAAAAATAGCAAATATTAAAGAAAAATGTTGAAAAAAAAAGGCTTTTTGAGTATAATTAATATAATAGTATAAATATGTCAAAATGTAAGGAGGCGATATATGTGTTAGGAAAAAATAGAGTAATAATTAAACTAA
>CANEMG010000050.1 GCA_947428535.1 uncultured Clostridium sp.
CCAGAAGAAATAATAAATAAATTAAAATCTAAAATTACTATGAAAGCGAAAGATGATCCCAAAAGAGTTTATAATGATGAACCAGAAGAAATTGTTCAAAAGCGTGTAGAAAAGCAAATGAATATAAGTATGCCGATGTTACTGATTGGATATAAAGATAATGATTTAGAGTCAAATAGAATAAGAAAAGATATAGCAATAGAAATATTATCTATAGTTTTGTTCGGTAAAAGTTCAGAGTTTTTTGAGAAATTATATGAAAGTGGAAAAATATTAGGAACACCTGGTATAAATTATGAATTTTCAAAAACATATGCACATGCATTAATTCAAATTCAAACAAATTTTGTAGATGATGTTTTAGAAGAAATAGACAAAAGAATAGAAGAAATAAAGCAAAAAGGAATAAATGAAGAAGACTTCAAAAGAGCACAAAAAAGAGTTTATGGAGATTTTATAAAGGATTATAATGAAGTTTCAACAATATCAAGTATAATTGTCTCAGATCATTTTAAAGGAATAAATTCATTTGATTATTTTGAAGAATTTAATAGTGTAAATAAAGATTATGTAGAAAAAGTTCTAAAAGAATTATTTATAGAAGATAGAAAAATAATTTCGATTATAAAAACGAATAATTAGTGTCCAATTGGGGACGTTAGTTTTTGGACATAAATGTCCACTTTTATACGTATGTTATACAACATATGTCACAAAATGGACAAAAATGTCCAAAAACTAACGTCCCCAATTGGACAAAAGGGAGAGAAATGAGTACAGTAATATTTCCAGGATTAAATTTAGAATTCGAATTTTCGAAAATAGCATTTTCTTTTTTGGGTATTGATATATATAAGTATGCAGTTTGCATAGTATTTGGAATAATAGTAGCATTAATTCTAAGTAAGTTTAGCAAGGAAAATTATGATATTTCATATGACTTTGTTTTAGAAAATATTATATTAGGTATATTTTTTGGAATTATAGGAGCCAGATTGTATTTCGTTTTATTTAATATAGAACACTATTCTCAAAATTTAAAAGAAATTTTGATCATAAGAGATGGTGGACTTGCTATTTATGGAGGTTTATTATTTGGAATAATTGCTATAATAATTAATTGTAAAATAAACAAAAAAGATATACTAAATTTTTTAGATTATATAGTACCTTTTGTCGCAATAGCACAATGTTTTGGAAGATTTGGAAACTTTTTTAATATAGAGGCATATGGATATGAAACAAATTCTATTTTTAGAATGGGTATAGAAACAATAAATGGATATGAGGAAGTTCATCCAGTATTTATTTATGAAGCATTAGCTACATTTTTAATTTTTTGCATATTAAGAATGTTTCAGAAAAAGAGAAAATTTAAAGGGGAGATTTTTCTATTATATTTGATATTATATTCGTTTATAAGAGCTATTTTGGAAGGTATAAGAGTGGATAGTTTGATGTTGTTTAATTATAGAATATCGCAAGTTTTGTCTATTTTGATATTTTTAACTTCAGCAAGTGTTGTAATATGTCGAAAAATGTCTTGCGAAAAATCTCTCAAAAACTGATAATTTATTGACATTTATGTAATAAAATGTTATTTTTAAAATATACAAAAGAAAAAAAATTAAGAAAAAGGAGAATGATGTTATGTTAGATGAAAAAATTTGTATTTTAAGAGACAAGTTAAATAAATGTATTTCTAATGGAGAAGATTATTCTGTAATATATAAAGTAAGTGTCGAACTAGATGAACTAATAGCTCAATATTATTCAAATATGATGGAAATAGCGGAGTAGATAAAGTAATAGATGAAGATAAAAACGAACTAGTATTCTAAACAAATCTTAGAGTACTAGTTTTTTATGTTTTGGGAATTTTTTTAATATAATAAAACTTTGTATAAAATAAATATTTTAAGAAATATTAAAAAATATATATAAAAATAGTAAATTTATATAAAATACAACATAGAATATGATGTAATTAAAACTTAATAAAGTAAAAAAAGGCTATTCCCTAGTAACGTTTAAATAAAGTAACTAAACTGTAATTGCTATTTTAAAAAGTAAATAGTATATTGTATTCACTTTTTAGAGAAACACATACAATATACAAAAGAAAAAATTTAAAGGGGTAAATAATAATGGAATTTTCAGAATCTTACATAAAAGAATATAAAAAAGTGGAGAACAAGAATAATTTTATTACTAATGTAGCCAAAGAATTGTCTCTAATAGGATGGGTTACAATAGTGTTTATACTTATAGTGTTATCTTATTTGGAAAATGAGTATATGCTCCAAAGTAATACAAATGTAGATATATATAATTTAAGTATAAGTGAAGAAATTAGTGAAGAATTGAGTTTAAAAAATATGAAAATGTAGCTAAAGCAAGTTGCATTTTTTTTATTTAAACTATATACATTTTTTTTTATTTAATATATAATGTTCAATATATAAATAGAAAGGTTTTTCTGAAAATAATGGAAAGTATTAAACAATTTTTAACATCAATAGATTTGGATCATTTGCTTAAAATTTTTGACATACAAATTTCATTAGCTGTACTAATATTTTTTATAATATTTAGAGGGCTTTTTTCAAGAATTCTAATAAAAATCTATTATTCATTAACAAGAAATAGAAAAAATCCTAAAGATAGCACAATGTATAAACCATTAAGTTTATTTTTTGTTTTTTTAGGAATTTTTTGTACGATAAATATATTACCAGTAAACAAACAATTTTTATATTATATGACAGTAACTTTTGAAATTGTAGTAATGTTTTATATAACTAAAGCAATATCTACATTAATAACTGAAGATTCATTTTTATTTAAAAAAATATTTAAAAGATCTGAAAATAAAGCTGTAGATAAATATATGTGTAAATTTTTCAGAGGAATTCTTTGGTTTATTTTTATATGTATTGCATTAAATAAAATGGGATTTAACTTAGCACAGTTTAGTGGATTGGCAGCGGGACTTGGAATAGGAAGTGCGGCGATAGCTTTAGCAGCACAAGACCTAGTAAAAAGTATGTTAAGTGGTGCAACAATTTTAACAGATAAGCCATTTGTTATAGGAGATTGGATAGAAGTTGGAGAATATCAAGGAACAGTTATAGATATAACATTTAGAAGTACGCGTATAAAATCAAATAATAATTCAGTTATAACAATACCAAACTCAACAATAACATCAACATATGTAATAAATTGGAATAGATTAACAAGTAGAAGATTTGAATGTGTTTTAAATATAAGTTTAGATACCACAAGTGAAAAAATTAGAAAAATAGTAAAAGAAATAAAATTAATTTTAGCAAATAATCCAGAAGTAATAAAAGAAACAATACAAGTTTCTTTGGATCAAATATCACAATATAGCAGTAGTATAAAAATATTTTTATATGTAAGACAGGCAGACTTTTTAAAATTTTTAAAAGTTAAAGAAGACATTTTGTGTAGCTTACTATTTTTAGCGGAAAAAGAGAATGTAGATTTAGCATATCCAACACAAACAGTATATGTAAGAGGAAAGGAAGATATTGAAGGATAATGAGTTTAGGAGTAGCATTAGCAGGAGGAGGCTTAAAAGGACTAGCACATATAGGTGCTTTAAAGGCATTAGAAGAATTGGGAATTAAAATCGATTACTTATCAGGAACGAGTTCAGGAAGTATGTTTGCAACATTTTATGCAATGGGATTTTCAACAGATGAAATAAAAGAAAGAACAATGCAATATTACAAGATGCTTACTAAAATACAAAAAAGACCATTATTTAAAGCAGGTGTCACATATGCTACATCTGGAGTAGCTAAAATTGAAGGAATAATAGATGGAAAAAACATTGAAAATTTAGTAAATATGGTAGCAAGTGAAAAAGGTATTACTAATATGAATCAAATAAAAATTCCACATGCAATAGCAACAGTAGATACAATAACAACTAAAGAATGTATATTTTTATCAAAGAAATTTGATTTAAAAAATGATGATATAGATTATATATATGATGCACCAATAGGAGTAGCCACAAGAGCAAGCATGTCTTTTCCAGGAGTATATACACCATGTCAGTATGAAAAGTATAATTTTATAGATGGTGGAACAAAAGATAATTTACCAGTAAGAATTTTAAAAGATATGGGAGCAGAGAAAACATTAGCTTTGAGTTTTAGAATAGATGATTATGAGCCAAAAGAAGATGTATTTTCAGTATTATTAAGAGCTGTTGATATATTTTCTTTAAAAGATGTAAGAAAAGCTCAAAAAGAAGCAGATTTAGCAATAGAAATAGATTGTAGTGGAACAACATTACTAGAGATAACAGATGCTGATGAAGTTGTAAAAAATGGATACGAAACAATAATGAATAATAAAGAGGAGATTTTAGGGTTATGTAAATAACTTTAAAATATATAGGAGTGATAGATTTGCATAGAGTAAATGATACTATGATGCAATATTTTGAATGGTATTTGCCTAGTGATTCTACACTTTGGAACAAGCTTACAAAAGATGCTAAGCATATAGAAAACATTGGAGTAACACACTTATGGTTACCACCATCTTATAAAGCAGCAGATGGGAAAAAGGATGTAGGCTATGGAGTATATGACTTATACGATTTAGGAGAATTTAATCAAAAAGGTGATATTCCTACAAAGTATGGAACAAAGGATGAATATATAAATGCAATAAAAGTATTGCGAGAAAATAATATAAAAGTTTTGGCTGATATAGTTTTAAACCATAAAATGGGTGCAGATGAAACAGAGGATGTTTTAGCAGTTCAAGATGATGCTTCAAACAGAAATATAAGCTTAACAGATGCTAAGCCAATTAGAGTATGGACAAAATATACTTTTCCAGGAAGAGGAGATACATATTCTAACTTTAAATGGAACTGGACACATTTTCATGGAATAGACTGGGATGAAAATACTGCTACAGCAGCAATCTATAAATTTTACGGAAAACATTGGGATGAAGATGTAGACAAAGAAAATGGAAATTATGACTATTTAATGGGAGCAGATATAGACTTAAACAATTTTGATGTTGTAAAAGAACTTAAAAACTGGGGGAAATGGTATTTAGAAACTACAGGAGTTGATGGATTTAGATTAGATGCAGTAAAACATATAAGGAGTGAGTTTTTTCCTGAATGGTTAGAAGAACTTCAAAATGAGTCAGAAAAGAAACTTTATACAGTAGGAGAATATTGGAGTTCAAATATAGATGTAATGAAAGAGTATATAGAAAAAACTAATAAATGTATGTCTTTATTTGATGTACCACTTCATTATAATTTTTATAGGGCATCTATAAGTAATGGTGAATTTAATATGAGTCAGATATTTGATGGGACATTAGTTGGAACAATGCCAGAACTTGCAGTTACTTTTGTTGATAATCATGATACCGAACTTGGGCAAGCTTTAGAATCTTGGATTTTAGATTGGTTCAAACCATTAGCGTATTCTTTAATTCTTTTAAGAAAAGATGGCTTTCCCTGTATATTTTACGGAGATTACTATGGAGTACCTGAAAAAGAAATTGAGCCAAAGCAAAATATGTTAGATATATTATTAAAAGTAAGAAAATATTATGCTTATGGTGAGCAATATGATTATTTTAATGATGTTAATGTAATAGGTTTTACAAGATTAGGAGATAATGAACATCCAGATTCAGGGCTAGCAGTTGTTATGTCAGATAAAAATGGTGGCTCAATTCAAATGAATGTTGGAAAAGATTTAGCTAATACAACATTTTATGATTGTACAGGGAATTTATCAGAAACCGTATATGTTGATAATGAAGGAAATGGAATTTTCTATTGTAAAGATGGTAGTGTTTCTGTTTGGATAAAACAGGGGCAAAGTGTGAATTAGTTAAATAAACCCTTACTGCTGTAAGGGTTTGAGTTTTATATTAATTTGATTTATCGCAATTTTATCGCAATTTACGATATTTTAAAATGTATTTTGTTTTCTTTATAATAATTATTCAAATTTTCTAAATTTTTATTTCTATACTGATCAAAAACATCTATATAAACGTTTAGTGTTGTTTCAATTTTACTATGACCAAGTAATTTGCTTAAAACAATTACATCAATTCCACATTCAATACATCTAGTAGCAAAAGTGTGTCTACACATGTGAAAATTAGTATCACTAGATTTTGTATTAACCTCTTTTTGATTTATACATCTTTTTACAATAGTTGGTCTTATTTGAGCATTTTTACAAATAGTTTTAAATTTTCTGTTTATTAGATTTGGCTGAATTGGATTTCCTCTAGAATCACAGAATAATAAATTATTTTTATTTTGAATAATAAGTTTAGAATTATTTATTTGTTCTTGTAATAAAATTTCTAAGAAATTATTTTCACAGATTTCAAAAGGTATTTCTCTTTTTCCTATTTGGTCTCGTTTTTTTCTTCCTGTTTTTGTGTTATTACCTATAATAACTCTGTCATTAATATCTCTAGTTAGGGTCTTAGATACAATTATTTTTTTGTTTTTAAAATCTATATCATCAAAAGTTAATGCACCGATTTCTCCAATTCTCATTCCTGTAAAAAGTGATAGTAGTATAATGTTTGACATATTAATATCAGTATTAGAGGAATGTAAATATTGTATTAGTTTTTTTTCTTCACTAATATTAAAACTTTTAATTTTAGAGTTTCTTTGAGAACTAATAGGCTTTAGAATTTTATCCATAGGATTTTTGGCTATAAATTCTTCTAAAATTGCTTTTTTGAATCCACTATTTAATATTCTCCACATAGTAT
>CANEMG010000051.1 GCA_947428535.1 uncultured Clostridium sp.
ATTTCTATCACTACCATCCCATGCTGAATGCCAGTTTGTATTTGGATTAGCATCAATAGCATTTCTTGCATGTCTTCCTTGACCAGTAGCTTCTGATGAAACTGCATTAATTGATAAATGAGATACTGGAATATATTTTCTTGTCTCTGGTTGATTATCTTCTGTAAAATTGTAAGTTCTACTTTCTGTACTTGCTAAATATGTTCCTGTAGCTCCTACTTTTACTATTACTGTCTTATCTCCTGTTAAATCAGGCTCTTCATCACTATATGAAATCCATTCATCATTTTCATTCATCTTCCATTGCATTGCAGGAGTTGCAGCTATTAATCTATTTTCTAAATCACTTGCATATAATGTTGATGGTAAACCAGCAGATTCTTGAATATCTATTTTGTATAAATTTTCTTCATCATAATTTACACCTACAATATGAACATATATATCATTTTCAGAAGTAATACTATTTATTTCTTCTTCTGTTAATTTTAATTTATGTTCTTCTGTTGCATCAAATGAAACTTCTTTCCAAGTTTGCTTTCCATCTAAACTATAATCCCAACGAACTCCATTTCCATCAAAACGGCTTGCTAGTACTATTTTTCCCGCATCTTCACCATCAAATGAAAATGTTGCTATTGTTTTATCTAGTTTTCCTAATAAGTAATTAGCTTCTAATCTAGTAAGAGATGGTTGATATACATAATAATTGTCTGCTGTATTATTAGGAGTTTTACTTCCTTCTGTTAAAATTCTTGTTTGTAAAAGTGTAAATTTATAAGAATTTTCTATACTTGTCATTTTAGGTTTTATTAAATTTGTTAAATGTTGCATTGGTAATGGGAAATATTTTAAACTTTCTGCCATTTCCTTTGCTAAATCATAAAAATCATCTTCACTTTTTTCTGGATTTGCACAATATGAATTATATAATCCATACCAAGCATCTATATTTATTGATTGAACTTCTAATGCCTTTCTATAAATTTCTTCTTGTTTCACTGGGTCATTTGCATATACTTTAGCTTCCATTATAATTTTTTGGCATTTTTCTAAGTTTTCTTGGTCATTCATTGCTTCTTGGGCTAATGCTACATATACTACTGAGTATCCTCTACTATAACTAGCATTTCCCCAACCTAAAGGCATTCTCTCACTTTTTTCAGATAAAGTCCAACCACTAACATCATTATCAATTCCCCAATATCCTTTACCATTTGCATCTTGTGTATAATATAATAATGCTGCATGACCTGGTTGACCAATAACTGCTGATGCTATTCCATGTACACCACGAATACAATGACCTGATTTTGATATACCACCACAAACACATCCTGTTCCAAATTTATTTCTAAAATTCATCCATAGTTTATATAATTTATAGCTTGATGTTCCTCTTGTTATACCATAGTCATATAGTTTCTTATCTCCAACACTAAATAATTCATTGAAGTAATCATAATTTTCTTCATCATAATATACTGGATTTCCATAATTAGGCCATACATATGCTATATAAGAGTGAGGTGTTAAAAGAGCCCATGCTCTATTTGGAGCAGCATCTATTTTAGATTGTGTATACTCGTTAAGCCATATTATTGATTCATCATCAAGTAATGTATTCATTACATATCGCATTTCTTCTATATTATAACTTTCAAACCAAGGTGTTATATTAGCATTATCTGTTGCTTTAAATTTTCCTTGATTGTACATATCTTTATATATTCTATAACGAATAACAGAATCTGATTTATTTTCTGGTGCTGAAGGTTGCATCCATAATCCTACATTTGCTGAATGTGTTAATGAAAGTGTTATTGCCATTCTTTTATATAAATCACCTTTTGTTATAGGTGCATCAGGTCTTCTAATATGTAATCTTCTTATACCTTCTTCTGACATTGGCTCTGTAATATCAAAATCACTTTTATATTCTTTAAGTAATCTAGTAAGCTCTTTTAATGAATTAAAATAACTACCTGTTGGAGCTCCTCCTAATACATAATAACGAAGATTTTCTAAGTCATTCATTAACCAATCTATTGTATTTTTATTATCTTCACTATCTGTTATAAATCTTCTTAAAGCATATTCTCCTAAATTATTAGCTAATTCTCTTTGCAATAATAATAACTCATAATTTGGATCAGATATATCTTTATTAGAATAATCTTTTATTTTTTGATTATATTCATCTATACTTAATACTAAATTATTTTGCTCATCTAAATATTCTTGTGTAACAAACTTTGCATCTGCATATACAGAATGATCGTTACCATTAGAACCATTAGAATCTGCAACTAACTTTAAATAATTTGCTTCTTTAATATTAATCTCTACATATCTAGCATTAGCTCCTGGCTTTGTTACAGGAGCATTTTCTTCCGTTCTAAGCTCCCAATTTGTACCATCTTTTGAAGTATAAACATAAAATTTAACTCCATTACTTGAACTTGCTGCAGTAGCATTTAATCCCATATAAGTTGTAAAATAATCATAATTATCTTTATATGTGCTAATGTCATATACTATTGTTGAAGTAGCATGAGCCCACATACCTTTATCATAGGTATAAAAAGCACCTTCTACTTTAACAGAAATCTTACTTCCTCCATTAGCTTGATCTTTTAAAATACTTCCCCAACCTGCTCTTGATTGACTTTCAATATAATCTATATCTGATAAATATAGATATTCACTGTTATTCCCTTCAGTTGCTTGAGCCTGGGAAACAAACAAACATAAAAATATTATTAAGATCATACTTATACTTAACAAAATTTTTCTTTTCATTTCCATATTAAAATTCCTTTCTTTCCATAATAAGATATTTGAGTTTACATAACACTTTTAATTGTACGCTCTTTTCCTGTATTTGTCAATTTAATAGTATTATTTAATATATATTATAATACATATTATTTTTTATGTGCAACATTGTAAAAAAAACTTAATGCAAATGTAAAATATGTTACAATTCGCTATTTATTCTGTATATACATATGAATATTAATTCATTTTATAACCTAATTGAACATCTATATCAAATTCTTTTTCATGTCTTCTAATTGTTAGTTTTACTGTGTCTTTAGGTTTTTTAGTATAAATATATTTTTTTAAATCATTCATTTTATTTATTTCCGTACCATCTATTTTAGTAATTATATCTCCAACTACCGCTCCTTTATTAAATAAAGCTCCATCTGGAAGAATAGTAGCTATATATATCCCGCTATTTATATTTAAACTAGAGTCTAAATATGGTATTACTTCTTTATCATATCCATAAATTCCTAAATATCCTTCTTCAAACTTTCCTGTTTCAACTAGTTTCTCTAATATAGGTTTTACAATATTTATTGGAACAGCAAAGCCAATCCCTTCTGCCTCAGTAATTTTTACAGTATTTATCCCAATAAGTTCACCTCTTATATTTACAAGAGCTCCACCACTATTACCTTCATTTATTGTTGCATCTGTTTGTATTAAATCTTCCATATAACTTTCTTCTGCTTCAAATTTTATTGTCCTATTTATTCCACTTATAATACCTTTTGTCACAGTACGTTGAAACTCTATTCCAATAGGATTTCCTATTGCATATACATCCTCAGCCAAAGTAATTTTATCTGAATCTGCTAGTTCTAAATAATTTAAATTATCTGCACTAATTTTAACAATTGCTAAATCTATGTTACTATCTGACCATACTACAGTTCCATCATAAGTAGTTCCATTCTCCATTGTTACATAACAATTACTATATTTATTTCCTGCAACATGCTGATTTGTTAATATATATCCATTTTCTGTAACTATAACTCCACTTCCTAACCCTAACTTTTGTTCAGAGTCATCTAAAAATATTGAATTTCCTGTTTGTTGAAGTTTAGAAATTCCGACCACACTATAAATCACATCTCCTATTGTTTTGGTTGTGTCATTATCAACATTTTTTTCATTAATTGTAGATAATTTGCTGACATCATATTCACTTTTCATACTTTTTTCTTCTTTATTATAATCAGATTTTATTATAAGTACACATAACAAAGCTATAATCACACTCATAAAAGCAATTAATATAATCTTATCTCTTTTTCTTTCCTTTTTAGTTTCATAATACATTCTTTTCTTTCCTTTCAAGTTACTATTAATTTTAAGATTTTTATATAATACTTTTCCATATTTTTCTTTTTTTATACCAATATTTTCTTTAAAAATATATTGATTTATTTTTTTATAAAAGGGATAATATATCTATAAATATTTAAAGAAAGGGGAAATACTAGATATTTGCTAGTATAATAACAATTATGGTTATATCTGAATTAAAAAAAGATGCAAAAATAAAACTACGTGGGGTTTATTTTAAAGTTATACTAATATATCTTGTTTATCTAATAATTTTTGGAATTTTAGAATCATTCCAAAAAATGATAAACAATGATATTATTTCTCTTATTTATCAAACAATAATTTTAATAATATCTTTACCATTTTCTTATGGCTTACTATCATCAATGTTAAAATTATCTCGTAATGAAGATGTATCAATAACAGATTTTATTACTATAGGATTAAACAATACGAAAATGGTTTGGAAAGTTTTTGGAAGAACAATATTAAAAGTTATATTACCTATAATTTTATTTGTTATAACTTCAATTTCAACTATTTTAGCTTTTTCATATTCAATAACATACAGTTCTAGTCCTATACTTATAATAGTTTGCTCAATATTATTTATTGCTTCTGCAATATATTATATTGTAAAACTATTATCATATATACTTACATATTATGTTCTTTATGATAATCCAAAACTTAATTCCAAAGAAGTTATAGAAAAAAGCGAAAATTTAATGCTTTCTCAAAAATGGAATTATATATTCCTTTGTTTATCTTTTATAGGTTGGATACTTTTAATCTATTTATTAACAAGCCTTATAATAATGTTTGTTAACGAAATGCTAGGTACTATTGTTCTTTTCATTTCTTATTTAGCTTTAATACCTTATATATCATTTAGTATGATTAATTTCTATGAAGAATTAAAGTCTTCAAAACAAGAATAATTTAGTATGCATTATTTATAGAATTAAAAGAGTCTTGATTAGTGATTTTTTACTAATCAAGTCTCTTTTTTATTTACTTTAAATTATTATAGTATTTTCAAAGAACAAAAAAGAAGGTGCCTAAAATGAAATGAACATTTAGAGTTCGCTTCAAAATAGACTCCTTCATTTTATTATTTATATTATATTTTATTGTGGAGCAGGCGTTTCCTCTGGAACTGAAGTTGTTGGAGCTACTCCTTGTACTGGAGCAGGTTCTGCAGATGTCGGTGCAGCTGGTACACCAGGTCCCACTCTTATAATTGTGTGCATTGGACTATATGTATCATTTGATATTACTTCCTTAGAAATTACATTTCCATTCAATCTCACTTCTTTATATGTTGTTACTTTGTATCCTGCATGACCAGATTGAGAAACCACATGTTGCCCTGGAGCTAAACTTGCATCTTGAGTATATTTTGTAGAATATGGAATTGATCCTGTTGTAACTGGTAAAATTCTTATTTCATATTCTTCTTGTTGTTGTACACCATATATTTTAAATTCTGCAATTCCGCCATTTACCGTAGCTTCTATTTTTATAGGATATTCTCTTGAGTTTTTAAATTTAAAGTCTTTAACTCCATATACAACTGTTGCATCTCTTCCTGCTGGTACATAAGATGTTGTATATGTATGATTTTTTCTTTCTGTTACTTCTAAATTTGCTAATAATACGACATTATATAATGTTGAAGATATTTGGCAAATTCCTCCAGCTAATCCATCTACAACTCCACCATCAGCAAATATTTTAGCATCCCTATACCCTTCTTCTACTGTTCTTTTTCCTACTACTTTATTATAAGAAAACTCTTCTCCTGGCATAAGTACTTTACCGTCTATTTTTCGTGCAGCTATTTTTAAGTTTGTACTTCTATTTACATTACTTGCATCATATTTAGTACTAAATGATGATACTAAATATGGAAATGCTTCTTTTCCAAGATCATGTATTGTTTTTTTAGCTTTTGTTATATTTAAATCTATTTCATATTCCTCTTTATCCTCAGATTCTATTATTTTTTTAGCTTCATCAACAGAAATGGCTAAATCAATCCCATCTACATCAGGATAAATTTTATATGGATTTGCCTCAAAATAAGCATCTTTTGGTTCTGTATGTATCTCTTCATATATTTTATCTATATCTATTTTACTTGCTTTTGCCTCTTCTACTGGTATTATTAATTCTTGTTTATATCCATCAGCTGTTATTTTGTCTATATTTCTATCAAATACTGCTTTTAGTATATCTTCTTTTAAATCTTCTTTTTTTACTGCAATTCCATCTGTTCCTTTACTTATTATAAGTTTTCTTTCTTCTATATAATATGTTGGTTCTACAACTACTCCTGGAATTTCTGATGCAATTCCATCTACAAATTGGTTTAACAATGTTTCATTATATGTGTAAGATATAGGTAATTTTTTATCAAAAATTGTTGTAAATAATAATGTATAATTATTTATTAATAAATTATTATTTCTACCAACAAAATATGCTTCTTCTACTGCATTTGCTATTTCGTATTTAAATTCAATTTGCTCTGGATTAAATGATATTTCATAATTATCTTCATATTTTAAAGATATTTCTGGTATTAATTCTGTTTTAGTAATTTCATCTAATTTATTTGTAGCTTCTTCTTTACTTAAATCTGAAATATCTATTCCTTT
>CANEMG010000052.1 GCA_947428535.1 uncultured Clostridium sp.
ATGAATAATCCATATGTCTCTCAGAAAAATCTTCAATATCTGTCTCTCCATTTTTTAATGCCATATTAATTTCCATAGATTTTATTACAGAAAATGCCCAACATTCATTTGTTATTCCTTGATTTTCTACTCTCAAGTTTAATTCATCTGCTAAATTAAATCTTGAATCAGAACTAGTCCCTGAAACACTTCTAAAATTAGCACTATTTCTTTTTCTTAAAGAACCTACTAAATTTGGAACTTTATATTCATTTAATACACTATTAGGTATTTCAAAAGAAAAAGATTGTGGCATTAATTCTGTTCTCTTTTCCTCTGGTGACAAATTATTCCACTGTTTAAATTCATTTGTAAGTTCTAATTCAAAATCAGTTGCAAAAACTGATCCAGTTAAAACCACTCCTGCAAGAAAAGTAGACATTGTAACTGCCAACTTTTCCTTATTGATTTTAAATAAATTTTTCATCACTTTACTCTCTTTCAAATATTAATTATCTTTATTATACTATTTCTTAAATCAAAATCAAGCTCATCCCTTTGAAATTAGCCATTCTAAGAACTTTTTCATATTTTTTGTGTCTACGGATAACAATAGTTGCAAATAATTACTTTGCTCATATTAAATTTTAATAACACTAAAAAACTCTCATATGTAATTAAAATGTAATATTTTCTTAATGAAGTTGATATTTATATTTTCCTTTTTTGTTGTATAATATTATATATACTAAAGATTTGAGGAGTTATTATGAGTATAAGTTCTACATTAAAAAATGAAGGGATAAGTATAGTAGGTAAATTAAATACAATAGAAATAGATAAAATTGCAGCTAATATATCTGAAAAAATAACAGCAACTTTTCCAGAACATAATATAGATAAGCAAGACTTATTTGATTCTATTGCAAAATTAGATATGTATATAGCTGAAATGCCTAATGACATGGCAATGGCTAAATATTTTTATAAAAATAATTCTATATATTTTAGTAAAAACATGGATTTAGAAGATTTAAATACTTTAGCTATACACGAATCATTACATTTTATTCAAGAAGTAAAAAATAAACGAGGAAAATTATTAAGACTTGGGCTTTATAATATGAAAGGGACAGCTGATAACGGTATGGCTCTAAATGAAGCTGCTGTTCAACATATGGCTTCTATTGCTACAAATTCTCCATTAGATACTGTAAAATATTATAATATGGAATTTTCAACAGAAAGTCCAGACTTTTATCCTATACAAACAGCTTTACTTAATGAAATGATTTTTTTTACAGGATCTTATCCTTTATACCATAGTACTCTTTATAGTGATGATATTTTTAAAAATACTTTTATTGCTAAATCAAGCAGTAAAGCATATGCAGAAATTGAAAAAAACTTTGATTTGATATGTGAATATGAATCAAGACTTTCAAATGAAATATATAATTTATCAGTTTGTACAGAAGATTCTGTAAGTGTTAATAAAGTTAAAAATATAAATTCAAAAATAGAAAATTTAAAGCAAATTATATTTGAAAAAACACTTGAAACACAAAATTCTATTATTGTAAATTGCTTTAATTGTGAATTAAATCTTGTTAGAACTTTGGAAGATGTTGAAGAATTCGAGAATAAATTAGAAAACTTTAATACATTACTAATAAATACTGAAAATTATAATTTTTATAATGACTTTTGTGCTGATATGACAAGACAAGTTGAAGAAAAGAAAGAATTTATATTAAAATATGGTAATATACTAACATTAGACTCAATTTCTAGAGATCTTTCAAGTGTTAAAGAACATACTTATGGTTTTCAATTTTTCCAAAAACTATTTGATAAATTGAAATTATTAGTTGAAGAAACTTTTAGACAAAAAGAATATTAAAATTATAAAACGAGACTTAAAGTCTCGTTTTTTTGTATTATAATTTTTCCATCTCTTGTTTAAGCATTTTTAGATCATTCCAAAAATCTATTTTTTTGCTATCATCTCTAAGTAGAGCAGCCGGATGAAACGTTGGTAAATACTTAATTCCTTTTTTCTCTATCCATTTTCCTCTTGAAGCTGTTATTCCATATTCCTCACCTAAAATATTTTTTAGAGCTGTATTACCAAGTAAAACTACAATTTTAGGTTTTATTATCATAACCTGATTTCTTAAATAATCTAAACATGCTGTAGCCTCTTCTTTAAGAGGCGTTCTATTATTAGGAGGTCTACATTTTACAATGTTTCCTATATACACATCCTCTCTAGAAATTCCCACTCCTAAAAAAGCTTGATTCATTAACTTTCCTGCTTTTCCGACAAAAGGTATTCCCTCTCTATCCTCATCTGCTCCTGGTCCTTCTCCAATAAACATTACATCAGATTCTTTATTACCTACTCCAAAAACAATATTCGTTCTATTCTTACATAAATTACATTTATTACATTTTTTTACTACTTCTTCTATATCTTCTAAACTCTCAAACATAAATATCCTACTTTCATTTATAATGCAATTACTGCTGTTGCTCTTTTAAATTCTTTTCCTTCTACTCTATAAGAGGCTATTTTATCACTATTACAAACACTACATATATTACAATCTATAATATTACTTTGCTTTATTCCTAACTCTTCTAAAAGTATTTTATTTATAAAAACAGTATCTATCATATATTTTTGTTTTCCATCTTCTATTTTACCTTTTTCTATAAACTCATTTACTCTATTTGTGAATCCAAAAATACTTTCACATAACACTTTTACATCTTCATCAACTTCAAAATGGCATTTGCGTATACTTGGACATATAAAGCATAATATATTTTCTGGTTTGCATTTATAATAATTTATCATTTTTGTAACTGTTTTTTCAGAAATCTTTTGGAAAGTTCCTTTCCACCCTGAATGTACATTTGCAATAACTTTTTCTACTGGATCATAAAATAAAAATAATATACAATCTGCATTTGTAGTAGCTAAAGTAATTCCCTTTTGATTTGTAATTAGTCCATCTACATTTTCTAATTTAGATTTACTCATTACTCTATCTATACATCTGACTATACTTGTATGTGTTTGAATTGGTTTTGTACAAGTTTTAACATCTAACCCTAAAGCTCCAAAAATTTTTTTATTACAATCTAATTCTCTTTCTCCTCTGACATTAAAATCTATTCCATCTCCTTTTAATGTATATGCATGCTTTATGTTTAAGTCTAATAACTTTTTAAATTGTATATACTCAATTCCATTTTCATTATTATATACTATTTCATCACTTTGGATATTAAACATTTAAATACCTCTCATATATATTTCTATCTTTCAATAAATTTTCTCGGAACTCTTCCAGATATTGTACTTAATATCTCATAATTTATAGTTCCTGTCAAATCTGCAATATCTTCTAATGTAATTATATTATTATCCCAAATATACACCTCTTGGCCTAAACATACATCTTCTATATCTGTTACATCAACCATAATACTATCCATACAAACTGTTCCAACAATTGGTACTTTTTTATTGTTTATAACAACATACCCATTGTTTGAAAGTTCTCTTCTAAGTCCATCTGCATATCCCAATGGAATCGTTGCTATTTTACTTTTTCTGTTTGTTATAAATCTTCGTGAGTAACTTATAGATGTATTTTCTTCTACCTCTTTCAGAAATGTAATTTTTGATTTTAATTTGCAAACTGGCTTTAAGTTAAGCTTTTGAAATGTATTATCTCCTGCTTGATATCCATATAAAATAATACCTGGTCTTACTAAATTATATAATTTATTTGAAAAATTTAAAATTCCGTTTGAAGCTGAAGAATGTATATATTTTATTTCTCCTAAAGCATTTTTAGTTATAGTTATACATTCATCAAAAATATTTAATTGTTTTTCTGTATACTCTATATCTGTATCTGCAGATGAAAAATGTGTATACAATCCTTCTACTTGTATATTCTTATACTTTTTTAGCTTATTTATAAATTCATCTAAATTTTTAGGATTTAATCCTGTTCTTCCCATTCCTGTATCTACTTCTATATGAATTTTACTATTTTTACTTTGTTTAGATAATTCTTTAATAAAAGATATATCACTAACTCCAACTGTTATATTATATTTTATTATTTTAGAAATTTCTTCCTTAGCTAGTTGATTTAATACAAAAATTTCTTTATCATATCCAGATATTCTAAGATCTACTGCTTCATCTATAAGTGCCACTGCTACAATATCAAATTTATTTAGCACTGAAGTTAACTTATTTATATAAGTGCCATATGCATTTGCCTTAATTACTGGCATGATTTTAACATCTTCTCCAACAATCCTTTTTATTTGTTCTACATTAAATTCAAAAGCTTTTAAATCAACTTCCATTACAGTTGGTCTAGTAATTTCCACCTAAACATCACACCCTTCTTACTTTATACATCCCATATAAATACGTTAAATTCAAAAAGCATACTATTTTATTTTGTTTATATAATTATATTCATTTCCTTTTATGTTAGTATTAAACATACAAATTGTTTTATATTTACAATAATCACAACCAGTTTTTTTATTATAATTATATGGTTTAATGTCTATTTTTCCTTTCAAAATTTCTTTTGAAATATCTTTTATTATTTCCTTTACCTGTGATTGTAACTTTTCAAAATTTTCTTTGCTAATCACGCTAGATTTACTTTCGCTCAAAGTCCCATCTTTTTTTATGCATACTGGAATTATATCTGAACTACCTGTTTGTAATTTATTATCCATCAATTTTACAACAGAAATATCTGCCAAAATTAAACCTTTCATTTTAAAATTATTTCTTATTTTATTTTCTATTTCTTCATCAGTTAGATTTTTAGCATTTTTTACAACATTATCTATAAGACCCATATATAAAAGTCCACTTGGATTTAAATCAGTTTGATTACAAATAGCATCTAAATATGTAATAAGCTGTATTTGAAGTCCTGATAAAATTTGATTCATATCTAAGTCTTTTGTACTAGATTTGTAATCAATTATTCTAACATATTGTTTATCAGCAAGCTTCGCCGTATCTACTCTATCGATTTTTCCTGTAATTTCTACGTTTTTATTATCTACTTCAAGTTTTATTGTTTTATATTTACCTGTATTATTAAATTCTATTTCATGATCTAAAACAGAAAAGTCACTATATTTTAAAGAATATACAATATAACATATTGACTGATATACTATTTTTTTTAATCTTTTGGTTAATAACCTGAATTTCGCTGAACTAGAAAAAGTATAATATTTACTCATTTGCAATAATTCATTAACTATACTATTAACAATTTCTAAAATTTCTTCATCAGTAATATCTTTAATATTCATATTTTTTTCATCGATCTTTTTAAAGAACTCATCAATTACTTCGTGCATAAAAGATCCTGTGCTCATTGACTCAATTTTAATTTCCTCTTTCTCTTTTAGTTTTAATCCATATGTTAAATGAAAAGAAAATGGACATCTTCTATAACTCTCTAATCTTGATACACTAGTTTTTAACGAATTTCCATATAATTTTTCAATGTTCTCCTCTGAAATATTTTCAGACTTATTTGAATAATAAATTCCTGAAACTGCTCTTTTAATTCTACTTTTATCTCTATGGAAGAAATATCTTAAAAGTTCTTCTTGTGATTTCGTTATTTTTTTACCTTCTAAATAATCTTTATACACATTTAAAATTTCTTCAAAAGTAGCCTTTTCATTAGTTTTAACAAATTCTTTATTTATAATGTCGCTTTCCTCTTTTATATTTGGAAAAATTCTTTTTATTTTTTTTATCAAAATAGATGGTCTTATAGATTTTCCTTCTTTATCAGAAGATGAATATGATAAAAATAATTTTTCTTCAGGTGTTGTTAATGTTCTATATATATTAAATTGTTCTTCATATAAGCTATCTATAGAATCTTTAGCAAGTTCAATCCTTGCCTCTTCTCTAAGAAGCTGTCTATCTGCATCATTAAAATAACCTTCAACTCTATTTGCTTTTGGAAATGTACCATCATTTATTCCTATAATAAAAACTACTTTTAATTTATTGCTTCTTGTTCTTTCTGTATCTCCAAGCACAACTTGATCTTGCGTAGCTGGTATTTTTCCTAATTTACTTGCTGATAATCCAACTTCTAATAATTGTTTATATTTATCAAATGTCATTTTATCATCACCAAAAATTAGACATATCTCTTCTAAAATTTCTATTAGAATTTTATAACTTGTATTATATTCATCAGAAATTTCTATATTATTATAAGTTTTTAATTTTGTATTTAAGCTCTCAAAAATTTTATTATTGTCTAAAAAGTTATATATTTCTTTTGTTATTTGAGTAGCATCTTTGTTTATAGATACATTTTTCTTAAATTCTAAAAGTGGATCACATATTTGCTTTCTAATATTTTCTAACTTTTCTTGAATGTCATTTATTTGTTCATAACTTAATTCTCTATTATAAAACTTTGATCCTCTTACTCCCCATTTTCTGCAATAATTTTCCAACAAATAAATATCTTCATCTTCTATATCTAGTAATCCTATTTTTAAATAATTAAATACTGAATCAAAAGACCAATTTTTTGAGAATATATCTAACATTGCTATAATAAACTTTATTAA
>CANEMG010000053.1 GCA_947428535.1 uncultured Clostridium sp.
AATATACACAAAGTACAGGAGAAGTATTTGAAGGAACAGTATCACATACAGATACCGATAGAGTAGGAAACACAGTAACGGGTGGAGAAGTAGAAAAACCAATATATGAAACATTAACAAGTCAAATAACACCAGAAGATTATGGAAAGAGTATAAATTATGTAGCAACAGTAAAAAGTACAAAAGTAAGTAATTGGAAATTATTATATAAAGATGATAACAATATATATATAATACTAGATGATTTTTTACCAAACAATTTAGTACCAGCATCAACAGGACTAAGCACTGCAGGAACATATATAGTAAATTCACAAACAAATAGAGAATCATTGCTAAATGGGTTAAGAACAGCAAGTTATTGGAATGAATTTGCGAATGGATATGAAGGAGCAACAGCCCAAGGCACACCAGAGTTTGATATAGTGATGAAAAGTTATAATGAAAAGCATAAAGCAAATGTTAAAACAGATCCAACAACACAAGGAAACTTTACAATAGACAACACAGACATATTATATGTGTCACATAATAGTGCATATAATGGAGCAAACTTTTATTGGTTGGCGGCAGAATATCCAGGTAACGCTAACTCTGTGTGGGGGGTGACTTCTAGTGGTGGTGTGTACACCGGTAGCTATGGCAATTCGACTGCTGGCGTGCGTCCTGTAGTTTCTCTACCACCTAGCATCGAAGGAACAGTAGGAGAAACAATAGAAATAAAATAAGAGTGTAATAAAAGAGTTTTGTAAAAGAAAAATAGAGAAGGCGGAATCAGAGATTTGCCTTCTCTATTTAAAATTTCTTAATAAAGAGATAAAGAATGAAATGATAAAAACTATAAAAACGCACATATAAAATCTGTATGTGCGTTTAAAATAGGCACATTTTATCATATTTACAATAGAGACTAATATAAAGCCCACTTAAGTTAGAACCAAGTTTTGGTATCTGACTTTAAGTGGGCTAATGATTTAAGCAGATGTCTGCTCAGGATATTTAGTCAGTTTCGCCAGGAAAGTACCCATAGAGATACATTTTCTGCTTACGAATCTGAAAAGCAACGAAATACTCATCATCTCCGCCGATGTAATCAGATGGAATTATCTTACCATTACGAAGATAGACAAATTTTGTGCGATTATTGATAAAAAAGTGTTTGGGTTTTGAGAAATCTGATGGACCAGCAGGAATTTCAACCGATAACACCTTTTTCAATTCAGTTTCCCGAATTAAAAAATCCAAATCGCATTCTGGAATCCGCTTCATATTTAAGCTTTCTATTGTAGCTATAGAATCCACGTTTCTTGCTGAGACTAACATAATAAATATCCTCCTATGATTTTTATAATATAATAATTATACCATAATAAGTTATTAAGGTCAATTCATAGTAAGTATTGAGAATAATGTCGAAAAAAGTAAAAACATAATAAAAGTATACATAAACATTAAAAAATCTTATGATTGACTATTGTAATATAATGTAATAAAATAATTTAAACATTTTAATAAGTTTTAGTAATATAAATTATAGTATAAAGTTTTATTGTATTTTATGTAAGAAAGGTGTTTTTTTATGATTATTGATGGTGAAGATAAGTTAGTAATAACTGTTATTATGGCTGCTGGAAAAGGAACAAGAATGAAATCACATAAGTCTAAATTAGTTCATAAGATTTATGATAAAGAACTTGTAAAAAGAGTAGCAGATGTAGCAAAAGAAATTGGCTCAGATGAAATTATAGCAGTTGTAGGGCATATGAGAGAACAGATTGAAG
This sequence comes from uncultured Clostridium sp., assembly GCA_947428535.1. Classification (GTDB taxonomy): domain Bacteria; phylum Bacillota; class Clostridia; order TANB77; family CAG-508; genus Scatovivens. Next base: position 1,782 of record CANEMG010000053.1, read on the forward strand.
ATGTTCTTGGAGATTCTGTAAAGTATGCATACCAAGAAGAACTTTTAGGTACAGGTCATGCTGTAATGCAGGCAAGCAAATATTTAGAAGGAAAAAAAGGAAAAGTAGTTATATTATATGGAGATGTTCCAATATTAAGAAAAAACACACTTGAGAATTTAGTTATAAAAAGTTTTAAAAATAAGGAATATGCTACACTTTTGACAGCGATGTATGATAATCCTACTGGTTATGGAAGAATTATACGTGATGAAGGTGGAAATATAAAAGCCATAGTCGAAGAAAAAGATGCCGATATGTTTGAAAAAGATATAAAAGAAATAAATTCAGGTATATATTGTTTTGATATAGAAGAATTATTATCAGCATTAAAGCTTATAAAACCAAATAATGTTCAAGGAGAATATTATTTAACAGATGTTATTAAAATAATGAATGATAAAGGATTAAAAACAGGAGCTGTTATAGTAGAAGATAACACAGAAATTCTTGGGGTAAATGACAGAGCACAATTAGAGCTTTTGACCAGAGTTTTAAGAATGAGAATAAATGCATATCATATGAGAAATGGTGTAACTATTGAAGATGCAAGTTCTACATACATTCACGATAATGTAAAAATAGGAATAGATACAGTAATTCATCCAAATACAACAATAAAAGATGGAGTTGTTATAGGAGATAATTGTGAAATTGGTCCAAATGCATATATAAGAGAAAATTGCATTATAGGAAACAATGCAAAAATAGGAAATTTTGTTGAATTAAAAAATACAAAAGTTGGAGATAGAACTAAAGTACCACATTTCATATATTTAGGAGATACAGAAATAGGAACTGACAGTAATGTAGGATGTGGAACAATTACTTGTAATTATGATGGTAAAAATAAAAATCATACTAAAATAGGTGATAGAGCTTTTATTGGTTCAAATGTAAATTTAGTAGCACCAGTAACTTTAGGAGATGATGTTTTAATTGCAGCTGGATCAACAATAACAGAAGATGTTCCATCAGGAAAAATGGGAATAGCAAGACAAAGACAAATAAATAAAGATAGAAAGACAAAAAAATAGAAGGAGAAATTAAAATGCCATTATACTTATGGTGGGGAATAAAGTTTTTAGGTTTAGTATTAGTAAGTTATGAATTATTTTTAATAATTACTAATGAAAATAAAAAATTATCTATAATAGGTACTATTGTATTGACATTTTCTGGTACAGTACAATGGAACATAAATAGTATAGATGCACTTATAATAGGAGAATTAATAACAGTACTGGTTCATAAATTTTTAAATAAAGATAGAATTAGTGAGAAAATTATAATTTCCATATGTATAATTTTAGGATCTGTAATATATATGTTTACATTTAGGCCATATGCAGTATCATTTGGATATTTATTCTTGGCTTTAATTTTATGGATTGCATTAAAAAATAAAGAGAAATTAAAAGATAAGAAAATATATATTTTAGGTAGTTTAACAGGAATACTTAGCATAATAGGAATGGTTGTTGCAGGAGTATACTTTAATAATAACAATGTAGAATATTCTGATATAAATATGAAAGGAATTTCAATATTCTTTTCATATTTATATAATTTTCTATTACCATTTAATAGGTTTGATGGACAAGAATTATTTGCAAGTGTAGTTTCTGTTTTTCCGCTTCCTATGTTTATTGCATTATATTACTTATATAAAAAAGAAAAACATATGGAGTTTTTATTACCAATAACAACAGTAACAGTTTTGGAAACAGTATTTTGTATATCTGGATTCCCAGAAATTGTAAGCAAGATTACTTTTTTTTCAGAAGTAATCTCATTAAGAGCAATTGCCTCTGTTCAAATATCAAATTTATTTATTATGTTTTACTTTTTAGCTAATGTAGATGAAGAATTATTTAAAATGAAAAGTGCTATGAGAATAACTATAGTATGTGCTTGTATTTTAGTATTTATAAAATTACCAGTTATTTATTCAGCTAAAATATTTATCTACTTATTTGCCGCTGAAATAAGTTTATTATCATTTTTATTTTTAAATTTTAATGAAAAAAAATATCAAAAAGTACTTTTGTTTTTTTTAGTGTTAATTACACTTATTGGAGGAGTGCCAGTAAACTTTTTAAGTTAAAATTTGAATAGTAAAATATAGGAATACAATTAAAAATTGAACAAACTCAGGAGTTTGTGAAAATTTTGTGTAAAATGTGGAAAGTGTGTAAAAAGCTTTGACAATAAAAAGTGCTGTGATATAATGTGAACATCATAATTAGAAAAATATATAAAATAAAAGAAAGGGTGTTAGATAACTCTAACATAAAGAGTAAGAAAATGAAAAAAGTTTTTTTAATTGGAGCAGATGGAATGCTTGGTGGAGAACTAAGAGAAAGATTAGAAAAAAAATATGAAGTTGTAGGAACAACAATAGAAACTTTAGATATATGTGATAGAGAAGCAGTTTTAAATAAAGCCAAAGAAGTAAAACCATATTTTATTATAAATTGTGCAGCTTTTACAAATGTAGATGCTTGTGAAGTAAAGGAAGAATTAGCAATGGCTGTTAATGGAACTGCTTTAGAGAACATAGCAGAAGCAGCTAAACAAGAAAATGCAACACTTATACATATAAGTACAGACTATGTATTTGCAGGAAATAAGCCAGTTGAAGAAATTTATACAGAAGATATGCAGACAAATCCAGTAAGTGCATATGGAAGAACAAAATTAGTTGGAGAAGAAAATGCTAAAAAAGCAGAAAAATATTATATTTTAAGAACAGCATGGCTTTATGGATTAGGAGGAAAGAACTTTGTAAAAACAATGTTAAAGTTATCAGAAGGTAGAGATGAAATTTCAGTTGTAGATGATCAACATGGAAGTCCTACATCAACAACAACACTTTGCGGAATAATAGAGCAAATAATGGAAAAAGAACCAGAATATGGTATATATCATTCAACAAATGAAGGATTTACAACTTGGTGTAAATTTACAAGAAAAATATTTGAACTAGCAAATATAAAAACAAATGTAAAAGCAATTACTTCAAAAGAATATAAAGAAATGTATCCACAATCTAGTGATAGACCAACAAATAGTCAATTATCAAAAGAAAAATTAAAAAATGTTGGCATTGTACCAAGTAAATGGGAAGATGCATTAGCAGAGTATTTAAAAGAAGAATTAAAATAAAGGGGAGAAAAGTAATGAAAGGAATTATTTTAGCAGGTGGTAGTGCCACCAGATTATATCCTATAACTATTGCAGTATCAAAACAAATGTTACCAGTATATGATAAACCAATGATTTATTATCCACTATCAACATTAATGATGGCAGGAATTAGAGAAGTACTTATAATATCTACACCAGTACATTTACCAGCATTTAAAAGTTTGTTAGGTGATGGATCTAGATTTGGAATGAAATTAGAATATAAAATCCAAGAAAAACCAGTTGGACTAGCAGATGCTTTTATACTTGGAGAAGAATTTATAGGAGATGATAATGTTGCATTAATATTAGGAGACAATATGATTTATGGTTCAAGAGTTGAAAGAGTATTAAAAGCAGCAAGTAATTTAAAAGAAGGTGGAATTATATTTGGTTATCAAGTTGCAGATCCAACATCTTATGGAGTAGTTGAAATTGATAGAACAGGAAAAGCTTTATCAATAGAAGAAAAACCAGAAAAACCAAAATCACATTTAGCAGTTCCAGGAATTTATTTTTATGATAATAATGTTGTAAAAATTGCAAAATCAATAAAACCATCTGAAAGAGGAGAATTAGAAATAACAGGTGTAAATAAAGTATATATGGAGCAAGGAAAATTACAAGTTATACCATTAGGAAATGGATATGCTTGGTTTGATACAGGATCAGCAGACAGATTATCAGATGCATCAGACTATGTAAAAGCAATAGAATTAAGACAAGGAACACAAATAGCTTGTTTAGAAGAAATTGCATATAGAAATGAATGGATAAATAAAGAAGCACTTTTATTAGAAGCAGAAAAATATAAGAAAACAGAGTATGGAAAATATCTAAAACGTATAGCAGATCAAGATTATCAAGAATTTAAAGATATTTATGAAAGTAATTTATTTGGTGCAAACTAAATGACCAATGACCAATTGGGGACGCATGTTTTTGGACATTTTTGTCCAATTAGGGACACATGTTGATAGGGAATTTAAATTTTAACTATTATAGTTATTTACGAAAATATAATAAATAGAGTAACGAAAGGAAGAGAAAAATGGGTAAATTTACAAGAATAGATACATCAATAGAAGGTGTGTATATAATTGAACCAACAGTATTTGGAGACAATAGAGGATACTTTATGGAGACATATAGCAAACCAGATTTTGAGGAAATAGGAATAACAAATGAATTTGTACAAGATAATCAATCAAAATCAAAAAAAGGAGTATTAAGAGGTCTACATTTTCAAAAAGAAAATACACAAGCAAAGCTTGTTAGATGCATAAAAGGAGAAGTATTTGATGTAGCTGTTGATTTGAGACCAGGAAGTAGTACATACGGAAAATGGGAAGGTGTAATAATATCAGAAGAAAATAAAAAAATGTTTATGATACCAAGAGGATTTGCCCATGGATTTTTAGTGCTATCAGATGAAGCAGAATTTTGTTATAAATGTGATGATGTATATAATCATTCAGCTGAAGGTGGATTAAAATGGGATGATCCAGAAATAGGAATTATTTGGCCAGAAGTTCCAGGAATGAAACCAGAAGAGTATTTAACATCTGAAAAAGATGGAAAATGGCATACATTTGCAGAAATAAAAAATACTGATTTATTTAAAAATTGAAAATAATAGGGG
>CANEMG010000054.1 GCA_947428535.1 uncultured Clostridium sp.
GTTACATTTTGAATATCTTCCTCGTTTTTACATAAAGCAATATTTTGATAAATCTCTATTTTCTGTGAAGAGTTTTCTATAAATTCATCTGGAATATAACTTGTTACATCTAAATCAATCTGTACATCAATTTCTTCTATAATTTCTTCACCTTTTAATTCTTTTACAACTTGATTTAATAATTCACAATACATATCATAACCTATTTGTTCCATATGTCCATGTTGTATTTCTCCCATTAAACTTCCTGCACCACGAATTTCTAAATCTCTCATTGCTATTTTAAATCCTGAACCAAATTCAGTAAATTCTTTAATAGCTTTTAATCTTTTATCTGCTACTTCTGTAAGCATCTTATCTCTTTTATATGTTATATACGCATATGCTTGTTTGTCTGAACGCCCTACTCTTCCTCTAATTTGGTATAATTGAGACAAACCTAATCTATCTGCATTTTCGACAATTATAGTATTTGCATTTGGAATATCAATTCCAGATTCTAATATTGTTGTACACACTAATACATTACTTTTTCCATCAACAAAATTTTGCATTATACTTTCAAGCTGATTTCCTGTCATTTTTCCATGAGCATATTCTACTTTTGCCTCTTTTACTAAATCATTTATTTCTAAAGCTTTTTTCTCAATTCCTTCAACATTATTAAATAAATAAAATACTTGCCCGCCTTTTTCTAATTCTTTTGTTATAGCTTCTTTTATAACTTCTTTATCATATTCTAATACATAAGTTTGAACTGGTTTTCTATTTTGCGGTGGTTCATATATTACTGACATATCTCTCATACCAACTATAGACATATGTAAAGTCCTAGGAATTGGTGTTGCTGTCATTGTAAGTACATCAACACTATTTTTTAATTCTTTTATTTTCTCTTTTGCTTTTACTCCAAATCTATGCTCTTCATCTATTATTAGTAATCCCAAATTCTTAAATTTTACATCTTTACTTAAGACTCTATGAGTACCAATTAATATATCTGTTTCACCTAATTCTAATCTTTTTAAAGTTTCTTCTTGTTCTTTTTTTGTTCTAAATCTATTTAGCAATTCTACTCTAATTGGATATTCTTGCATTCTACTTTTAAATTCTTCATACTGTTGCTGTGCAAGTACTGTAGTCGGAGCCAAATAGACTACTTGCTTTTGATCCATAACAGCTTTAAATGCTGCTCGAATTGCAACTTCTGTTTTTCCATATCCAACATCTCCACAAAGTAATCTATCCATGGGTTTTGATTTTTCCATATCTTTTTTTACTTCTTCTATACATCTTAATTGATCATCTGTTTCGATGTATTTAAAACTATCCTCAAACTCTTGTTGCCATGGTGCATCTTTAGAAAAAGCAAAACCTTCCATTTTCTGTCTTTTAGCATAAAGCTCAATTAGTTCTTCTGCTACTTCTCTTAAATTGTTTTTTACTTTTGCTTTTGTTTTATCCCATTCTTTTGATCCTAATCTATTTAATCTTGGTCCAACTTTCTCGGGTCCTACATATTTTCTAATATTATCTAATGAATTTGTTGGTATATATAAAATATCATCATCTTTATATTTTAATTTTATATAATCTTTTGTAACTCCATCTGCTTTTATAGTATTCACACCGATGTATTGTCCTATCCCGTGCGTTTTATGAACTATAAAATCGCCTTCCTTTAAATCTGCAAATACTACTACTTCTCCTTCTTTAAAAACAGATGGGGTTTTTAATCTTTTAGTAGGCTTTGCATCAAATAATTCTTCTGTAGATATTACTAAAAGATTTCCATCAAAAAACTCAAATCCCGTAGAAAAAGCTCCTGGTGTTATATTTACCACACCAAGAGTTATTTCATCTTCTAAAAAATCTGTATATACGTTTGGTATTTCTTTTTCTAATAATACACTTGATAATTTTTGACATTTTTCGTGGCTTCCGCCTAGGATTACTGTTTGCTTTCCTCTTTTAATTGCTTCCTGTAATTCCTGAAACAGTAAATCCATTGAACTACGAAAAAAGTTGACCTCCCTATAGCTAAAGCTATATCCGTTTCTTTTTGCATGCATACTTTGTTTGTCCACAAATCCAACATCTTGTTTTTCTAAATAAATTGCTTGTTTGTTTTGAATCTTTTCAGAAAATTTAGTATAATCTTTCATTTCTGTTAGTATTCCTGGAACTATTTTATTTTTTTCTACTAAATCTTTTATTAAATTACTATTATCTTTAGTTATATTTTCTGCTCTTGCTTTTATTTTAGAGATTTCATCTATAAAAATTATACAATCATCTTGCAAATAATCTAGCAGTGTATCTGTTTCTTTATAAAAACAATCAAAATATTTATCTATTTTTGTTAAGAAATCACCACTTTTTATTTGATCTATGTCTTCTTTTACCTTTTCTTTTACTGAGTTTGAGTAAGATTTTTCTTCAATTCTCTCACAAACTGTATCTACATTGCTTTCAAGTAAAAATTCATATGCTGGAAATATTTCTATATCTTCTAACATACTTACTGTTCTTTGTGTTGCTAAACTAAATTTTCTTATAGAGTCAATTTCATCTCCCCAAAACTCAATTCTTACACCACTGTTTACTGATGTTGCTATATCTACAATTCCACCTCTTACACTAAACTGTCCTTTTCCTTCTATTAAATCGTATCTTTCATAACCTAATAAAACAAGTTTTTCTTTTAACGATTCTAAATTAAATGTATCTCCCACTTTTAGTGTCATAACATGTTTATAAAGACTTTCTTTTGTAATCATTTTTTGCATTGCAGCTTCTATTGTTGTTACTATTATTTTTTTATCATTTTTAACTAGTTTATTTAGTACTGATATTCTTTTAAACAATATGTCTTTGCTTTCTGCAACATAGTCAAAACTTATTACATCTCTTTTTGGAAAAAATTTCACTTTCTCTCCAAAATAAGCTAAGTCTTTTATTATTTTTTTGGCTTGCATTTCATTATAAGTAATTATACAAATTGGCTTTTCTGAATAAAATTTTGTGCTATATGCCATGTGAATTTTTCCTACATCTGTTAATCCAGAAAGCATTATAGGATTAGTACCTTTTTTTACTTCAAATAAATAATCATTAAATTTTTTAACATTTGGAACTGTTTTAATCAATGAATTCATTTTTCTTTCCTTTCTTAGATTGTATATTTTATTGTACATACTATGTAGCTTATTTTTAAAAATGCCTTACTATTATATAATATTTTTCTTAGATTTTCAAGGGGTTGCAAGGTATATATTTACAATTTTAATATTCTATGTTATAGTATTTTATGTAATTTTTTGTTATGTACGTTGACAAATAGGCATATTTGCCTCATATAGCTTATGTGCTTATTTTTTTTCGTGCATTTTTCAATTATAACAAGGAGGAGTTCATTTTATGAAAAACAACATTGTAAAAAAGGGTAAAATGGTCGAAGTTACTGTATATGTAAACAGAAAAAACATATACCATAGAGAACTCGAGCGGCTACTAAAAAAAGTGAATCTCGACACATATTCAAAGTTGAGATTTACCAATGATGTGGAATGCCATCTTCAAGATAAACCGCATTATATTGAAGAAACTGCTGTCTTCGTAAAAAGCGACTTTTATAAGTCCCCTGGGGATTATTTTGTCAGTATGAAGAAAAAAGTCGCTGATGATGTCAGAAATCATCTTAAGCGAATGATGTAGTGAGCACATAAGTGTCACGAAAGGAGAAATTAAAAACAAATAATGAATTTAGAAACAAAAAGAATCTGTTAATCTCACATCAGCTTGGTGCTCTTCAGGAATTCTATCGAAAGTAACAATAATACATTTCTCCAAAGGGACTTTAAGGTTGCCACCTTGAAGTCCCTTTTCTATATCTTCAAATTTTTATTCATATAATATTTTTTTATGAATATATATAATCATAAGATAATATTATTGGAGGATTTTATGAATTTTATTGTAATCTCTGTAAAAAAGTATTTTTTTACAATTCTTTTTATATTATTTACTATAAGTCTTGTCTTATTTTCAAATAACAATTTAATAGCAGCCCAGGATGGACTAGCTCTTTGGGCTACAAAAGTTTTACCTTCATTATTTCCTTTTTTTATTGCCACAGAATTACTTTGCCAAACAAACTTTACATATATTTTAGGAAAATTACTAAATAAATTTATGAAACCTATATTTAATGTTCCTGGTGAAAGTTCTGCTGCAATTATTTTAGGAACTATTAGTGGTTATCCTATTGGAGCTAAAATTGTATGTAACTTAAAAGAGCAAAAAGTAATTTCAAAAATAGAAGCTGAAAGACTTATTGCTTACACTAATAATTCTGGTCCTCTTTTCATTTTAGGAACTGTAGGAATCGCTTTATTCGGAGATAAAAAAATTGGTTTTATTTTACTTTTTTCTCACATTATAGCTTCTATTGCTGTTGGATATTTATTTAGTTTTTGGAAAAAAGATAAATTTGATATAAATTATAGAGAAACAAAATTTAATTCTAAACTTTCTCCAATTAAAGTTTCTGATATTGGAGAAATACTTGGAAATAGTATAAAAAAATCTATTTCCTCTATTCTTGCCATTGGTGGATTTATTGTTTTATTTTCTGTTATTTTATCTATTTTGGAAAACTCAGGAATTTTAAATATTATATCTTCTTTTCTATATACTTTTGGAATTCCAAAAGATGTTTCTATTAGTATAATCACAGGAATTATAGAACTTACGAATGGAGTTAACCTATCTTCTTCACTTTATCAAACTCTTCCTTCTTTTAGTTTATTATTATCATCTTTTTTACTTGGCTTTGGCGGTATTTCTGTTCTTTTACAAGTTTATAGTATTATAGCTAAAGAAAAAATTTCTATTAAACCATATTTTTATGGAAAACTTTTACAAGGATTATTTTCAGCTTTAATTACTTTCATTTTAATATAAAACAAAAGCCATCTTCTAAAAGATGGCTTTTGTCAGAAGGATTTTCTACCTTATTTCATTAAACCTTTATAATATTTCCATGCAAGAATACGTTTTACTGCAATATTTATAGTTTCTTCTGTAATATCGCCTCTATCAACCGCATCTTTTACATATTTCTTTATTCCTGAAAAAGTTAAAATCTCTCCAGTTTTTTCATTTACTGTTACTCCATCTGTCATATCTAGACAAATCATATCATTTCCTGAATTAATTGCCATTATAATTGCTTCTTCCATTGAATACTGCTTATCAATGGCTCCCATATTTATACCATCTGTAATAATTATTCCAGAATATTCTAGTTCATCTCTTAACAAATTATGTACATTTTTAGAAATTGAAGCTGGGAAATTAGGATCAAAACAAGTTACTATATTATGAGATACCATAACTATTTCTGCACCAGATTCGATTCCAGCTTTAAAAGGTTTCAAGTCTTTATTTTCAAATTCCTCACGACTTCTAATATCTGTTTCAAAACCTAAATGTGTATCTCCACTACTTCCATACCCTGGAAAATGTTTTAATGTATAAGATACTCCTAAACTTTTACTTGTCTCTATTACCGTTTTTGCATAAGTAGAAGTCAATTCTGCACCTTCTTTTAATGTTCTTCCTCTATTGTACATATAAGAACCTGGGTCAGCAATATCAACGACAGGAGCAAAATTTAAATTTAGCCCTAAATTACCTAATAAATTACTTTTATTTATAGTATCTTCTCTTATTGTTTCAAATCCATTAATTGCATATAATTCACTTGGTGATTTAAATGGTTCTGGAGCCAAATTCGGATTACTACTAACTCTTACTACAACCCCACCTTCTTCATCAACTGCTGTTAATAATGGAATTTTCACCTTTGACTGAAATTGTTGAATTTGACTTTTTATTGTATCTGCATCTTTATTTTCAAAGAAACTTGCAAAAAACAAATATCCTCCAAATTGGTATTGTTCTAATTTATCAAAGCATGTTGCATCATGTGAACCTGCTATAAATAATTGACCTATTTTATCATCAATTGTTAAAGTATTAAGTTTCTCTTCAGCCTTATCATAATAAGCACTAAAAATATCTATTTTACTTGGAACATCTGGAATAATTGGTGGATCCTCCCTATCTACTTCTTTTACCATTGCAGTAATTTTTGCCGATATTGTTGCCTTTTGAATATTAATTGGAGTTTTTAATAATTTAACAAATATTTTTGCATAAGTCTTCTCTCCACTTGCTACTAAAAAATCAGATATTGCATTACCTTCTTTATCACACATTATTACATCTATATCAAACATTTCTGTTGATGTTGCTTCTGTAGTAACTGTTATTTCTGCATCTATACCATTACTACCATTTTCTATTTCAAGTATTGCATATCCTGTATCATCTTTTTTATTTAATCCTAATATATTAACTGTTGCATTTTGATACTGAGCAACAGGTTTAGCATCAACTATTATCTTTGTGTCTGAAGTATATTTTTTAGGAACATTTCCAGTAAAATATACTTTAAAATTATCTTGATCAGCTATTGCAGAGGCATTACCACTTATTGATAGAGTGTTATTTGCTAA
>CANEMG010000055.1 GCA_947428535.1 uncultured Clostridium sp.
GCATTTACCAATCCTTTTTTTCCATTGATTTCTATTATAATACTTTTTTCTACTCCAGGCATTGCATATATATTATCATAAATAGGAGCTACTATTTCTTTTCCATCAAAATCTATTAACCCGTATTTTCCATCTTTTTGATACTTTAAAACATTTTCTTCATACCAAACAATAGAATCATCTGTGTTTTCTATGGCTTCTATTTTTTCATATTCTGTAAAAATTTCTTTCCCTTTTCCATCTAAAACTTTTGTTTTATAACTTTCATTATTATAATCTACATCATAAATACATATGAAAATATCTTTATTGCTATCTGGAACTATTACCATTTCATCATATTCTAATCCTACTACTGTATTTCCTTTATTATCAATAACTCCCCATTTCTCGTTTTCATAAACTGGTATATATGTTGTAAGTGAAGAAACATCTTTTGTTTGTTTTTCCTTAGGAGTTAGTAGTTTTTTTAATGAAATTACCATCATAATAATTACAATTATTGCAATTATTGTTGCAAATACTTTTTTTACATTTAGCTTTGGTGTATCATTTGCTCTTCTTCCTCTTCTACTCATTTAAACCTCCATCTTAAAAAGATTTTTTCACATGTACACTATATCATTTTAAGACAAAAAAAACAATACATTGCATTAATAATTCTTATTTTGTCCATTTTCTAAAATAATAAAGACAGAAAAATAAAATTTTCTGCCTTTATTATTTATTTAAAAAATATTGATATATTTCATTTTTGCTAACATTCCTATCTTTTGCAATTTGTTTTATAATATCTTTTTTACTAAGTCCTTGTTTTTCATATGTTTCATAATGTTTTTCTAAAGGCAATTCATTTATCTTTGTAAGCTTTATATCTTTTTCTGATTCTGAACTCCCTTCTATTAAAATAACAAATTCACCTTTTATCTCATCTATTCTCTCCAAAATGTTACTTACATTATCTCTAATAAATTCTTCATGAATTTTTGTTATTTCTCTAGCTAAAACTATTTTTCTATCACCCAAAATTTCTAGAATACATTCTAATGTACCTTTTAATTTATGTGGCGCTTCATATAAAATTAAAGTTTTTGTTTCGTATTTTATTTCTTCTAGTTTTTCTTTTTTTTCTTTTTTTATAGCTGATAAAAAGCCAATAAAACAAAATTCTCTCGTAGATAAACCAGATACTATTAACGCATTTATTAATGCACATGCTCCAGGAATTGGAACTATTTCTATATCATTTTCTATTGCAGATTTTACAATTTCTTCACCTGGATCTGATATTCCGTGGAGTTCCTGCATCTGAAACAACAGCAACATTCCTTCCTTCTAATAACTTCTCTATTAAAATTTCACTTTTGGTTTTTTCGTTTTGTTTATAATAACTAATTAGTGGTTTAGATATTTCAAAATGATTTAATAATCCTAAAGTATGTCTGGTATCTTCTGCTGCTATTAAATCTACTTCTTTTAATACTTTTAAAGCTCTTAAAGTAATGTCTTCTAAATTTCCTATTGGTGTTGCTACTAAATATAATTTTCCAGCCATATATACCTCTTCCTATTTTTTATTATATATTTCTAAAATTTCATCTGTATATTCTCCATCTTCTTTATATATTACAAGTGGATTATCTATTTTTAAAAATTTATTTGCGTTTTTTACACATCTTATTAAAATTAGTATTGGTTTTTCATTTGTTTTTGAATGTACAAACCTTATATTTTTAGGCTCTATTTTATATTTTCTAAGTAAGCACATTATATCTACTAGCCTCTCAGCTCTGTGTACCATATAAAATTCACCTTTATCTTTTAATAACTTACTAGATTTCTCTATTACATCTTCTAATGTACATTTTACCTCATGCCTAGATATAAGTTGCTTTCTATCTAGACTTTTTACTCCTGTTTCTGCTTTTTTATATGGAGGATTTGTAACTATTACATCATATTTGTTTTTTTCTAAAATGCTAAATATATTATTTATGTCTTCATTTACTATCTCTATTTTATCATTTAATCCGTTTAAGTCTACACTTCTTTTTGCCATATTTGCTACTTCTTCTTGTATTTCTATTCCATATATCTTTTTTAGTTTCGTTTTCTTTGCCAATAATAAAGCAATTATTCCTGTTCCTGTTCCTATATCTATTACAGTACAATCATTCCTTATTTTTTTAGCATAATCAGATAAAAGTATACTATCTATTCCAAAACAGAAACCTTTTTTATTTTGAATTATTTTAAGATTTTTATATTCCAAATCATCTATTCTCTCATCTTCTAATAACAATTCTTTCTCCTCCTATAACTATTCTATTGTAGCATTTTTATTTGAATTTATCAAGAAAGCTGATTTTCTACTTCTTCTAAAAAAAAAATATAGACCTTAAAAACTAAGGCCTATATTACATATGATTTTATATTGTTTTATAGTTTTTTATAATTATAACACTTTCCGTTATAAATCCTAGCATTTTCCTTTAGGAACTCTTATTTTCAAGCTTTACTCTATTATTTCATTACTAGTTTGATTAGATGTTTAATTACTTATTTCATTAGAAATTTGATTACTTACTTCGTTAGATGTTTGATTACTTGTTTCGTTTTTTGAATCAGTATTGCTTTCATTGTTTTCTTCTCCTTCTATTAAAACATTAACACTTATTACTTCTGTTAGTTGAGTTAATGTACTACTTACCGAATCTGTTATATCTTTTCTCTTATTTTCATCTAAATTTTCAGCAAGTTCTTTACTAAATTTTACTGTTACACATCCATTTTCAAATTTTATATCTAATATTGTTACGTTTTCTGCTATTACTCTTTCATAATTGCTGTTTTCTGGTCCTTGTAATAATAAATTTAATATCTGACCATACGGATCTTTTAACAAATCTTTTGAATCGATCAACCTTGTTTCTTTAGCTAATTCTCCTGTCTCTTTGTTTTTAAAGTATAGTGTAACTATTGTTTTTCTAAGTTCTACATCTTCTATCTCTGTTTCTGGTGTATACTCTGTTTCCACACTTACATTTGATACAATAAATATACTTAACACTACAATAATAAAAACTACTATTAAAATTATCCATTTTTGCATAGCTTTTCCTCCTTTGTAAATACTATTCTTAAAAAGTATTATTTATTCATCAAATTTATAAACATCCTATCTAGTTTTTATAACTAGTTTTTCTTCTTTTTATTATTATGTCATTGACTATAATATGAACTTATAGTATTATTATATATATTATATTTGAAAGGAATTGATTATGGCAAAAGTTAGAGATTTAGTTAGCGGATTAACCCATTGTATTGGAGCAGGATTATCTTTGGTTGGGCTTGTTGTTTTAATTGTATTTGCTGCCATATGGGGAGATGCTTTTGATGTTGTATCTTTTACAATATTTGGTGTAGGTCTTTTTTTAATGTACCTTTTTAGCACATTATATCATTGGCTAAATATTGGTAGTAAAGGATTAAATGTATTTAGAAAATTTGATCATATAATGATTTACATTTTAATAGCAGCTAGTTATACACCTATTTGTTTAGGTCCATTACGTGGTCCTTGGGGGTGGAGTATATTTGGTATTGTATGGGGACTTGCTGTTTTAGGAACTATACTAACATCTGTTTGGATTAAAGCCCCAAGAGCACTTACAACTTCAATTTATGTTATGATGGGGTGGATAGTATTAATTGCCATCATACCTCTAGTACAAGTATTTAAAGAAGCAAATTTATTATATAGTTTACTATGGCTTTTAATTGGTCGGCATATTTTATACAATTGGAGGTTTAATATATGCATTCAAATGGCCTAAAATAAATTTCAAGCATTTTGGATTTCACGAAATTTTTCATATATTTGTAATGTTAGGAAGTGCTTGCCAGTATTTCTTTATACTACTTTATGTTTTAAGAATATGACCAATTGGGGACGTTAGTTTTTGGACATTTTTGTCCAAAAACTAACGTATGTTAAAAAAAACTCTCACAAATAATGTGGGAGTTTTCTTTAATAAAAACTTAACTTTTCTTCATAAAATTTTAAGACATTTTGGCAAATATAAACATTGACAAAAAGTGACAAAAGTTATAAGATACAAGATATTAGAGAAATAATTTATTATAATTTTTTATATTAATTGTATTATAGAAAACTATAATAAATTATTTTAAATTGGTTTATAGGTAACCTAAAAAACCTAAATATTAAATAGGAGAAATGTTAGTTTTCTAACATAACAAATATATGAAAGAATTATTGCATGTTGGTTTAGATATTGGTTCAACCACAGTAAAAATTGTAATTCTAAATAAAGATTTAGAAACTGTATATTCAAATTACGAAAGACACTTCTCAGATACAAAATCTACATTATACAACGTTTTAACAAAACTCGTAAAAGACTTCCCAGACAATGATTTTACAATGTCTCTTACAGGTTCAGGAGCCCTTGACATATCAAAAATTTTAAATGTAAATTTTATACAAGAAGTTATATCCTGCAAATCTGCTGTACAAAAAATAATTCCTCAAACAAATGTAGTAATTGAACTTGGTGGTGAAGATGCTAAAATAATATATTTTGATAAATTCATAGAACAAAGAATGAATGGTACTTGTGCAGGTGGTACAGGTGCATTCTTAGATCAAATGTCTTCATTATTAAACACTGATACAAAAGGTTTAAATGAACTTGCAAAAACTTATGAGACAATATATCCTATTGCCTCTCGTTGTGGTGTCTTTGCCAAAACTGACATTCAACCTTTACTAAATGAAGGTGCTAGAAAAGAAGATATTGCTGCTTCAATCTTCCAAGCAGTTGTTAATCAAACAATTAGTGGACTTGCTTGTGGTAGACCTATAAGAGGAAAAGTAGCTTTTCTTGGTGGACCTTTAAATTATTTATCTGAATTAAGAAAAAGATTTATTGAAACATTAAAATTAACTGATGACAAAATTATTATACCAGAAAATGCACATCTATTAGTCGCTACTGGTGCTGCATTAAGTTCATTAGAAACTAATTCTTTTTCTACTAATGAATTAAAAGAAAAATTAAAAGAATTTAAAAAAGCAAAATATATTGAAGGAAAAACACTAGAACCTTTATTTAAAACTGATGAAGATTACAAAGAATTTAAAGAAAGACATAGTAAAGATAAAGTAAAAAGAAATGATTTAAAATCTTATTCAGGAGATGCATTCATTGGAATAGATGCAGGATCTACTACTACAAAATTAGTATTAATAGACAAAGAAGGTTCATTACTTTATTCATTATATGAAAATAATAAAGGTAATCCATTAAAAAGTGTTATTTCAATGCTAAAAAAGCTTTATAAAGAATTACCAAAAAATGTTACCATACGATTTAGTGGTGTTACAGGTTATGGCGAAAAACTAATACAAACAGCACTAAATGTAGATTTAAACGAAATAGAAACAATTGCTCATTACACTGCTGCCAAAAAGTTCTTACCTAATGTAAATAGCATTATAGATATTGGTGGTCAAGATATGAAATACATAAAACTTAAAAATAATTCTATTGATAATATAATGCTTAATGAAGCTTGTTCTTCTGGATGTGGTTCATTCTTAGAAACATTTGCAAAAAGCTTAGATTTATCTATTGAAAAATTTGTCGAAGAAGCTTTAAACTCTAAATCACCAGTTGATTTAGGTTCTAGATGTACTGTATTTATGAACTCAAAAATAAAACAAGCTCAAAAAGAAGGATTTTCTGTTGGAGATATTTCTAGTGGACTTTCTTATTCAATTATAAAAAATGCTATTCAAAAGGTTATGAAAGTTCGAGATGTAAAAACACTAGGAAAAAATATTGTTGTTCAAGGTGGAACTTTTTATAATGATGCTGTACTTCGTAGTTTTGAATTAATTGTTGGAAAAAATGTAGTAAGACCGGATATCTCTGGACTTATGGGAGCTTATGGTATAGCGCTTCTAGCTCAAGAACAATATAATAGCAATTTAGATATGGAGTATAAATCTACTATCTTAAAAACGGAAGAACTAAATGATTTAAATATAAAGATTTCTCATATTCGTTGTGGTCGTTGTGAAAACAATTGCTTATTAACAATAAACACTTTTGAAAACGGAAAGAAATTCATCTCAGGAAATAGATGTGAAAAAGGTGCTGGTAATCAAGATACAGAAAAGAAAGATTTACCTAATATCTATAAATACAAATTTGAAAGATTATTTGGTTATGAACCTCTTTCTGAAGAAAATGCACCTCGAGGAACAATCGGTATTCCTAGAGTATTAAACATGTACGAAGACTTTCCATTCTGGTTCACCTTCTTGACAAAATTAGGTTTTAGAGTAATAGTATCAGAAAAAAGTAATAGAAAAACATATGAAAAAGGAATAGAATCAATGCCATCCGAATCTGTATGTTATCCAGCAAAATTAGCACATGGGCATATTATGAGTCTTTTAAATCAAGGAATAAATACAATTTTTTATCCTTGTATTCCTTACTCTAGAAAAGAATATGAATC
>CANEMG010000056.1 GCA_947428535.1 uncultured Clostridium sp.
ATAACTCAAGCAGAATTAAAAACTAAAAATGTTTTAAAAACATATATGCCATATTCAGCCAGATATAAAAATGATACTAAAAAGTTTGATATCACTGTAGTTTATACACTAGATAATTATGTCACTATTGAAGGAAAAATTAATAACATATATTATACAAAATCAGGATATTTGATTCCACAAAATAATTCTGTAGAAATTGATGTTGATTTATTAAAATATAATGAAAATGATGCTCAAGATTACATAGAAAATGGAGCAGATGTAAGAGTAAAAATTGGTGATACAGAATTCTCAACTAATGGAGCAAACTACTCAGCATTAACACAAGAATTAAATTCTTTAAATAATTTGATACTTAGTAAAGAAAATGATCTTGCAAAAAATTATAAGCAAGGAACTCCTAGTCAAGACTTAATAAATCAAGTACAAACTATACAAAAGCAAATAAATGATATACAATATACTTTAGATCAAATGTCTGCTGTAATATATTATACAAAAGCATCTATTTTTTCAAATTGGGTATATGAAAATTTAGGATCACTAATACAAGAAAAAGATTTAATTGAAATTTCAGGACAAAGTTATACTTCAATAAATGGTACAGAGAATGTTACTTATGATTTTAGTACAAGTGATGCTTTTGTTTTTAATATAGATGGTAATACTAGAGAAGGAGTTACAGAGATTGCTGTTGATTCACCATATTATAATCATAAATTAAATGTTATAAGAAATTCAATTCAATATAATTTAAATTTAGCAATGTCTACTTATAATAGTCAAATGGCACATTCATATAGCTATGAAATGCCTGTAATGCAAAATGAAGAATGGAGTCAAATTTTAAATAATATTTCAATAGTATCTTTTATGCAAGGATATTCTTGCGGTTTAAAAACATATAATAACTATATGGTTGTATCAAGCACAAATAATGAGATAACAGTATCTCCAAAAAGTATTTATTATGTACCAAAGTCAGATTTTAGTAATGAAAGTTCTGAATATCATAGAATAGATTGTCCAAAAGTAATAGATAGATATAATTTAGAAGGAGGACTCTCAACTTCAGATTTAGATGCAACAGACTATAGAAGTTTTTCATCTAAAGAAGTTAAATATGATAAAATTAGTACTTCAAATTATGACTGGATTGGATATATATATGATCATAAAAATATGGCATGTTATGATTGTATAAATGATGGAAATTACATAAATACTAATATTTTTGATATTACAAATACTAATTATGCAAAGTATAAAAATCTTAGAAAAGCTTATTATATTGCTCTTGGAAAAGAGAGAAATAATTTGTATAAAATGAATGCTATATCTTCTTCAGAAGGATATGAAATAATTTACGATACTACTGGTGGCGTAGGTTCAACTGCAGCAACATCATCATTACCTATTGGAAAAATAAAAGCAATAGAAATTGTTTTAGGAACAATAAAAACAAGGAGTAGTTCTGAAAACTTGAGATATATATATTCTTTTAAAAATAATGAATTATTAGCAAATCCAAATACAATAACTTCAAATAAAACAGATCATACTACTGTAACTTTAACAGTAGATCCTAATGTGTTTGGAGATATGAATATAGATTCAGATAAAGTATCATTACAAAATTTACAAATTAAAAGTACGTTAGAAAATACTACATATTTAAATGCTCCAAATGAAGATGATACTGTATATGAGCCAGAAGGAAAAGATAAAAAAATATTTCAAAATGCTGTAAAATATATAAGAATAATTTATAAATAATAAAAATTAAATAAAATAAAAATAAATGGTTAATATAAAATTATGAAAAAGATAAATTTTATATTAACCATTTTTATTTTATTTATAATATATGTATATATTTGTTGTATTACGGGAATTCCTAAGAATATAGTTTTATTAAAAGGAGAAAATTTGAATTTTAGAAAATTGTATGGAATTAATGTAACAGAAGTTGCCAAAACTTCTAATAATAATTTAAATGTAAGTAATGCCGAAATAAGTTTATTTGGAAAAGTTCCAGTAAAAAATATAAATATAACAACAATTGAAGATATTAGTGTAGTACCAATAGGAAAAGTAATTGGTTTGAGATTATATACAAATGGAGTATTAATAGTGGGAATGTCTGAAATAGAAGATAAAAATAACATTTTAAACAAACCATATGAAAATTCTGACATTGAAGAAGGAGACACTATTTTAAAAATAAATGAAAAAGAAATTGAAAATATAGAAAATTTAAAAGATGTTGTAAATAATTCTAATGGAAATAATTTAGAAATGACTTTACTTAGAAATGGAACTGTTGTAACAACAAGTATAAAACCAATTGAAACAGAAGAAAAAGAGTATAAATTGGGACTTTGGGTAAAAGATGCAGCAACAGGGGTTGGAACAATTTCTTTTTATGAGCCAATAAGCAAATCTTTTGCGGTTTTAGGACATGGAATAACAGATTCAGATACAGATAGTTTAATAAATATAGATTATGGAGAACTTGTAACTTCAAAAATTATTTCACTAAAAAAGGGAGAAAAGGAAAATCCAGGGGAGATAAAGGGAACAATAGTAAATCAGCAAACTATAGGACAAGTTTCAAAAAATACACAGTTTGGAGTTTATGGAACACTAAATAATCTTACAGCATTAAATATAGATACTTCAAAAGCTTTAAAAGTTGCATTAAGAGATGAGATACAAGAAGGAGAGGCCAAGATATTATGTGCATTAGATGATAGTAATGTGGCAAAAGAATATTCTGTAGAAATAGAAAAGATTTATAAAGAAAATGATTATAATAACAAGAGTATGTTAATTCGAGTTACAGATGAAGAATTACTAAATAAAACTGGTGGAATAATTCGAGGTTTATCAGGAGCACCTCTTATTCAAAACGGAAAGTTTGTCGGAGCTGTAACAAATGTATTAGTTTCAAATCCAGAAATAGGATATGCCATTTTTGCAGATTTAATGATTAAAGAAATAAATGTAGTTGACTAGAATTTTAAATATTTATATAATACTTTTGAACTTTAAGAAAGGTGTATTATATAATTTATAAAATGAAAAATAAAAAAATAAAAATACTTGTTTTAATAATAATTGGATTAGTACTTATAAAAGAAACATATGGGTATATAAAAAATGCAAATAGTATATATAAATTTAAAAGAGAAAGTGAAATGATGTTTTCTGACTTTGATGAAAGAATAAAAAAGGAAGATATTACTAGTATCAAAGAATATAATATTGAATCTTCTAAAGAACCATATATACCAGAAGAATTTATATATATAGAAGGGGAATGGAACACAGGTTTTGTAATTCAAGATCAAAATGAAAATCAATATGTTTGGGTGCCTTGTACTAATAAAGAAAGTGATGAAATTGTAAAATTAAATAAATACAATTTTTGCGATAATTCTTTTATTGATAAGAATGAATGTGTTGATGAAGAATATGAAGAGTTTCTGATCAGTACAATACAAAATGGGGGATTTTACATTTCTAGATTTGAAATAGGAAAAGAAGATAATCATCCAGTTTCTAAGAAGGAAAAAGAAATTTTTGATGGATTAAATAGAACAGAAGCAATGTCAATTATAGATGAGATGTACTCTAATAACAATATAAAATGTAGCTTAATTAATGGATATGCATATGATACAGCTTTATATTGGATAAAACAAACAAATAATATTGAAGTCTTTAATTTTGAAAATAAAGAATTGATATATACTGGAAGAAATTCATATAATAATATATTTGATTTAACAGACAATGTTTTTGAATTAACTTTAGAAACATCTTATGATACAGTAATAATAAGAGGGATGATTAATGAATATGAGTTTATGGATTTTGTAACAATTACAGAAGAAGATAGTAGATTTAGTATATTACAAGATGAAAATTTTTTTACAG
This sequence comes from uncultured Clostridium sp., assembly GCA_947428535.1. Classification (GTDB taxonomy): domain Bacteria; phylum Bacillota; class Clostridia; order TANB77; family CAG-508; genus Scatovivens. Next base: position 3,946 of record CANEMG010000056.1, read on the forward strand.
ATCAAAATGTTTTAGGATTTAGAACAATACTATATAAATAATAATAAAAGTCATTCTAAACCAATATTTAGAATGACTTTGTTTTTATTTTAAAAGCATAGGTCCGATATTAGTAACAGTACCAGCACCTAAAGTAATAATAATATCATCTTTTTGAGTGTTATTTTTTAGATAAGAAACAACCTCATCAAAATCTGGCATATAAAGTGCTTTTTTACTATGTTCAGTGATTTTATTAACCAAATCTTTTGATGAAATGTCAAAAGTATTTTGTTCACGAGCTGCATAGATATCTAAAATAATTATATTATCAAAATTTGAAATAGCATCCGCAAAGTCATCTAACAAAAGCTTAGTTCTACTGTATGTGTGAGGTTGAAAAACAACCCAAGATTTATTATAAGTTTTATTTTTTACTGCATTTGCAGTTGCTTTAATTTCAGTTGGATGATGAGCATAATCATCAAAAATTGAAACATCATTTGTTAAAGTTCCTTTATATTCAAGTCTTCTTTCTGCACCTGTAAAAGATTTTAAAGAAGAAGCAATAATTTCTTTATTAATATTGTAGTAATCACAAGTTGCAATACAAGCCAATGCATTTAAAATATTGTGCTTTCCTGCAACAGATAAAGAAAAAGTATGAAAAAATTCTCCATTTTTATATACATCAAATGTGGCAAAACCATTTTTATCAAAAGAAATATTTTTAGCAACAAAATCTGAGTTTTCATTTTCTATACCATATGAAATAAACTTAGATTTAACAACATTTTTTAAATTATAGCAATTTATATCATCGCCATTAGCCACAAGTAATCCATTAGGTTCTAATAATGATGCAAAGTCTTCAAAAGTTTTAATAATATTATCAAAAGTCTTATAATAATCTAAATGGTCATTATCTATATTTAAGATTATTTCTGTATTTGGAAAAAATTTTAAAAAGTTTGCTTTATATTCACAAGATTCTAATATAAAGTATTCACTATTACCAACACGATAATTTCCACCAATATTATCTAATATGGCACCAACTTCTATAGATGGATCTTTTTCAGCATTTATAAAACAAATTGAAAGCATAGATGTAGTAGTTGTTTTTCCATGTGTTCCAGATACACAAATTGCTTCTTTATAAATTTTTGTTAACCAACCAACAAATTCACCTCTACCAACTATAGTAACATTATTTTCTTTTGCAACAAGCATTTCAGGATCTGATTCACTTATTGCAGCAGAATATATTATTAAATCTGCATTTTTTGCATTTTCTAAATCATGTCCAATAGTTGTTTGTATTCCATGTTCATTTAAAGTATCAGTAATTTTACTTTTGTTTAAATCTGAACCAGTTACAATATAATTCCAGTTGTGCAAAGTTTCTGCTATAGCACTCATACTAATTCCACCAATACCAATAAGGTGAACATGTTTATATTTATCTAAATCTGTTATTTCTAAATTCATTTTGTAAGCCTCCTAAAAATATATTGCAATTATACTATTATATATGAACAATTTCAAGTATATAAAATGAATTTCGAATTCTATTTTTTTACAAATAAATATAAAAAGTAAAAAAAAATTTCAAAAAAAGAAGGAAAAAAAGTTTTTATGTAGAATAATAAAATTAGTACATAAAATTTTAAATATGTATTAAAACGAGAAGAAAGAGGTGCTTAAAACAATGCAAATAACAGATGTACGTTTAAGAAAAGTAAATTTAGAAAACAGAATGAAAGCAGTAGCTTCTGTAACATTCGATGGTGAATTTGTAATTCACGATATCAAAGTTATCGAAAGTCAAAATGGATTATTCATAGCTATGCCTAGTAAAAAAACTCCAAACGGAGAATTCAAAGATATAGCTCATCCAATCAATGCTGAAACAAGAGAGAAAATTCAAAAAGCTATTTTAGAAGCTTATGAAGCTCCAGAAGAAGAAACATCAGAAACAGAAGAATCAGCAGAATAATTTTAGATATATTTGAGAAAGCGTTACTTAAAAGTGTAACGCTTTTTTGTTATACTATATAAAAGCTCTCTTAACTTAATATAAAAGCTTTGCCAAATTTTGCACACAAATTTTATGCAATATCTAATTTTATAAAAAAGAGAAAAAATGAGTAAAAATATTGTAAATTGATATTGTTATTTTTACGATTTATGTGTATAATATGTTCGAAATGAGGGATTAAATATGAAAAATGGAAATGTAGAAGATATCTTCATAGGTTACAACGATATTCACACAAGAAAAAATGGGAAGAAAGTATTTATAATCGTATTGTTTATAATACTTATTTTAGTATTATCAGGAATGGTAGGTGCATATTTTTATTTTACAAATAAAACACTTACTAAAAAACAAATATTTATAAATATCATTTCTTCTACAAATATAAAAAAGTTTTTAGAAAATGATATTTATAAAGAAATAGAAAATAGAATGTTAAATGAAAATTCAGAAACAGAATCTAAGATTACATTATCAACAACAGAAGAAAACGGAAACCTTTCAGAAATTGATCTTAGAAATCTTGAATTTAATTTAATAAATAAAAATGATATAAATAATTCTA
>CANEMG010000057.1 GCA_947428535.1 uncultured Clostridium sp.
ATTAAAGCATAAAAACATTATCTTTATCTTTAATTTTAAATTATAAAAACAAAAATTTTCTCACCTCTTTTCTCTATGAAATTTTAATTTTTGATTTTTTTGAATCTGAAACGATTCTAAGATTTATAAATTTATTGAAATAAATTTGTTCTATAATACTACGTTTTTTTTATTTTGTAAAGTACTTTTTAATATTTTTTTCTAATTTAGAACAAAATAAAAAACAAGGCTCCACAAATGGGTGAAACCTTGTTTTTTTATAGACAAATGAAATTTATTTTATTCTTTTAAAATTCTTTTTTAGATCTTCCTTTCTGTCACTTCCTGTGTCCTTTTCGCCATCAATAATCCTAAACTCATAGTCATATATTTCAAATTCTTCTTCATCCCTATTCTGCTTCAAACGTGAAAAAAATATTGATATCCAAATCTGTAAACTCACTATTATCAGAATTACTCCTAAAAACCTAATTAATGAATAACTTTTGAATATATAACATTCTACGCACCTTGCTACTCCAGATGCTGCTGATAAAGCTGAAAGAATTGCAACAAAATAGCATAACGGTATACATTCTATTATCCGATTACTTTTTATATCAGATAACACTTTAACAGCTATTAAAAAAGTTGCAAAAATAAAAATTCCCAAAAACATTTCATATTTCATAAAAAATCCTCCTGCACATTCATATTTCTGAGTTCCATATTCACTTTTCGTTTTCGTTTGTCTATTATTTTATCAAATTCAGCAAATGAGCTCTAAATGATAATTATATGATTCTATCTTTATTATTATATCATGTCTTTACTGCTTTTTCAACCTAAGCATGCCACTTCAAAATAAAATTCTACCCCATCTTTTTTATTAATTACGCCATATTTACTTTTATATTTTGTCATTATTGCCTTTACTAAAGAAAGACCTATTCCTGTACCACCTTTTGATCTGTCTCTTGATTCATCAATTTTATAGAATCTTGTCCAAATTCTATTTAAGTTTTCTTCTTCAATGTTTTTACCAGAATTAAATACAGTAACCCTAATCTTACCTTCTTCTTTTCCTTTTTTTACTGCGATTTTTATTTTCTTTTTTCCATTTACTTCTTCTATATTTTTAATTGCATTTGTAAAATAATTTGTTACAACTTGCTCTATATAAAAATCATCTGCATAAACATATATCGGTCCTTTTTCTTTAAATTCAATTTCTATATTATTTTCTGATAAAAACACTTTAGAATTTTTTACAACTTCATTTATAAGATATACTATATCAAATTTAGTATCATTAAATTTTCTATCCTCATATTCTAACTTCATAAGTTCTAATAATCTTTTTACTAGCTTGTCCATTTTATTTGCTTCATCTAAAATAACATCTGCATAAAATTTTCTATTTTCTTCATCTGAATTAACATTCTCTACTAACCCTTCTGCATAACCTTGTATTAAAGAAATTGGAGTTTTTAATTCGTGTGAAACATCTGAAATAAATTGTTTTCTCATTTCATCTATTTTAGATTTTTCTTCTATATCTCTTTCAAGCTCACTGTTATTTAATTTTAATCTATGAATAGTTTCTTCTAATTTGTCAGACAAAATATTTATGCTCTTTCCTAGCTCATCAATTTCATCTTGACTATCATTTATTCTATATTTTCTTTTAAAATTAAGATTTGTCATTTCATTTGCGATATCATTTAATTCTTCTATAGGCTTAGTAAATCTTTGGGTAATAAAGGTAATTGCAATTCCTCCGAGTGTAACAGCTGCCATTCCCATTACAATTATAAATTTATTAGAAATATCTGCACTCTCCTGAATTGGCGTTACTGGCATTCTTATATAAAGATTATTTTGATTATTTAAAACAGCTGATAAAAGAACATATGTTATATCATTTCTTTTATCATTTATTTTTCTAATATTATTTCTCCCCTGTGAATACATAAGATCAGATTTATTAAAAATACTATAATTAATATCATATTTTACTTCATTAATATTTCCAAATTCAGATAAAAAGTTCTTATTAGTTGCATAAACTGTTCCTTCATTATTTAGTATTAATATTTCAAAGCTATTGTTTACTGATATCTTTTCTAATTCTAATTCATATTTCTCTTGTTCATTTGAAAGAAGATCTATATTTTCATTTATGTAATTGTATGTATCTACTAAAACTTCTTTTTTTGAATAGTAATATAATGCTTCTAATACTGCATTATTAATTATTACAAAAAATGCAATAATCATAAAAATAACTACACACAAAGTAAGAAAAAGTTTTGCACGAACAGATTTTAATACTTTTTTTAACATTTTAAAAACCTACTTTATTTCAAATTTATATCCTATACCTCTTATTGTTTGTATATGTTTTCCTTTTTTACCTAACTTATGTCTTATTTTTTTTATGTGACTATCAATAGTTCTAGAATCTCCATAGTAATCATAATTCCATACAGTATTTAAAATTTTATCTCTTGACAAGGCTATATTTTCATTATCTAATAAATACTTTAAAAGTTCATATTCTCTGAAACTTAGTTCTACTTGTTTTCCATCTACTGTAACTGTTCTTCCCTCATCATCAATAACAATTCCATCATAACTTTTTAATTCCTTTTCATCTGGCTGTGTTCTTTTTAATATAGCTTCTACTCTTGCTACCAATATTTTAGGACTAAATGGTTTTGTTATATATTCATCAACCCCAAGTTCAAATCCAAATAATTCATCGTTTTCTTCCGCTCTAGCTGTAAGCATTACAATTGGCAAATTTTTATTTTCTTGTCTGATTTGGCGAAGAACAGACCATCCATCTAGTTTTGGCATCATAACATCTAGTAATATTAAGCTTATTTTTTCTTTATTTTCTTGATATATAGATAATGCTTTTTCTCCATCTTCTGCTTCTAATATATTATAATTCTTTTGTATTAAAAAATCTTTAATTAATTTTCTCATTCTTTATTCATCATCTACTACTAAAATTGTTACATCTGCCATATCAATCCCTCCAAATATATATTACATTTTCTTTATATAATATTATTATGTTTTTTGTGTGAAATTTAAGCATCTAATAAACTTTTTAATTCATTTAAATTTTTCTCAAAATATTTAAATGCAATTTCATATGTTTCTGGTTTTTCTAAATCAACATCAACTGATTTTAGTAATGTTAAAGAATCTTTTGCTCCACCTTGACTTAACATATTTATATATTTTTGAACATAACCTTTTTCACCTGATAATATTTTACTTGCAATTGCAATTGCTGATATGATACCTGTTGAATATTTATAAACATAAAAACATCTATAAAAATGTGGTATTCTTGCCCATTCATATTTTATAAGGTCATCAACTATTGCTGATTCACCAAAATATTTTTTAACAAGTTCAAAATAAATTTCATTTAAATTATCTGATGTTAAACTTTCTCCATTTTCAATTTTTGAATGCACTTCTTTTTCAAATTCTGCAAACATTGTTTGCCTTATTAAAGTTGCTCTTATCATATCTAATTGTTCATTTATTAATGCTACTTTTTTACTTTTATCTTGCTCCTTATTTATTAAATAATTTGCAAGTATTATTTCATTTACTGTTGATGCAACTTCTGCAACCATTATTGTATAATTTGCATTTATTATATTTTGATTTTTACTTGAATAATAACTATGCATAGAATGTCCAAGTTCGTGAGCTATTGTTGATACATCTCTTGAAGAATTTACATAGTTTAATAAGACAAATGGATGTACTGTATGAATTCCCATGCTATATGCTCCCCCCATTTTATTATCTTTTGTATATACATCTAACCAATTATTCTCGAAAGCACAATTTAACATTTCTGTATATTCTTTTCCCATTGGAGATAATGCATCTAACACTATATTTTTAGCTTCAGAATATTCTATTTTTTTATCTTCTGTATCTAAAGTATTTACATATACATCATACATATGAACTTTTTCTTTGTTTAAAAGCTTTGCTTTTAACTTTACATATTCATAATTTAAATATAAATTTTTATTAACCTCATCTAATAAAGTTTCATATACTCCTGTATTTGAGTCATCATGATTTGTAGCTTGATCTAATGAAGATTTATAGTTTCTTAATTTAGCAGAAATAACTCTTTGTTTTACTCTTGACAAATATAATTCTGTTATTGTGTTAATATGTTTTTTATATAAAGTATACATAGACTCAAAAGCTTGTTTTCTAATACTTTCATTTTTATTCATTAAATATTCTGAATATAATGCTTGTGTCATTTTTAAACTTTTTCCATTCTCATCAATTATATCTTGATATTCAAATTCTGTGTTTGTAAAAATATCATAAGCATTTTCATTTGCAGAAAAAATTTCTGAATATCCTGCTAAAACTGCTTCTACCTCTTCACTTAAAATATGTTTTTTTTCTTTAATTATATCTTTTATAGTTTTTTCATATTCTTTCATCCTGCTATCTTTTAAATATTCTTCTAATCTTTCATCTTCAATTTTACTCATTTCTGGTGATATAAAACTTTCTGCTTCTGAAAAATCTGTAGTAATATTTTGAATTCTTTTATATAATTTCATACTTTCTTGATTACTCATATCTTGATTATATTTAAGCATTGCATATGCATATACTCTTTCATGTAGTTCTAATGCTTTTTCTACGTTTTTATAGCAGTTATAGACATTTTCTACACTATTATTTAATTTTCCTTTGTACTGTTTTATCTCATCAATTAAATTATAAAGTTCCTTTATTGTACTTTCTAATAATTCTTCATCTTCAAAAATTTCCTTTAAATTCCATTCTAATTTGTTATTTTCCATATTTTCTCCTAAAATTTTTTTCTATATTTTATCATAGTTTTTACATAATGGGCAATAAATATTTACTTTTGTAATTTATGTGATATAATATAAATATCTTAAAAGCAAGGAGGCTCTAATTTGAAACTGAATTCTGATGAACAAACTTTAGCAGAAAGTAAGATATTACTTTTATATATTCTAAAAAAAGTTGCTAAACCAATTTCTCATAATGAGCTTTTAGAGCTAGTTTTATCTATTGTAGATATGAATTATTTCTATTTTGAACAATTTTTATTAGATTTATTAGAAGATAATTATATTATAAAATATCAAAGTGAAAATGTAGATATATATGAAATAACAGATGAAGGAAAAAATGCTATTGAGCTTACAATAGACATTGTTCCAGGAATATTAAAATTACAAATTGATAGCAAATTTAAAGAAAATTTAGAAACTGTAAAAGATAAATTTTCTATTTCTGCTGAATATACTCCACTCACAGAGAAATCTTTTGCTGTAAGATGTAAAATAGTTGAAAATAATGTTACTATTTTTGATCTTCAAGCTCATGCTGGTTCAAAATCACAAGCAAAAAAAATTGTAGAAAACTGGAATACTAATGCAACAGAAATTTATCCAAAAGTTTTAGAACTCTTAATTAATGAAGAAAAATAGTGGATGATAAGTTTATAATTCTTAATCATCCACTAATTTTTTATTATTTATAGAAAAATAGTCTTAGCAACTACTTTCCCAAATTGGACATTCTATATGCTTCATATAAAATAATACTTGTTGCAACTGCTGCATTTAAGCTTTCTGTTTTTCCTATCATAGGAATTTTTATTCTTTCAGTAGCTTCTTTTAAAACTTCGTTTGATACTCCATTTGATTCATTTCCTATAACAATAGCAGATTTCGTATAATCTACATCATATATACTTTTATCAGTTTTTAAGTCTGTTGCATATACTGTTATTTTATGCTTTTTTAATTGTTTTATTGTTTTTACCAAATCATCTGTCTCTATCACTTTCACTCTGAAAATAGCACCCATTGTAGAACGTACTACTTTTAAATTATATACATCTGCACTTCCCTTTGAAACTATTATTTGTTTTATATTTAAACTATCTGCTGTTCTTAAAATTGTTCCCATATTCCCAGGATCTTGAATATTATCAAGTACTAAATATATTTCATTATTATAATCTATTGTATTTTCGTTATTTTCTGGTTTCTCTAAAATAGCCATTATCCCTTGAGGATTTATAACATCAGTAATTGTATTAAATATTTTTTCAGAAACATAAATACAATCTAATTTAGCTATTTCATACATTAAATCACTTGGAATGCTACCTTGATTTTTACAATCATCACAAATAATAACAGATTTAATTTTAGCTTTTTCTTCTAAAGCTTCTGCTATCATTTTTGTTCCTTCTACAATAAATTCTCTATACTCATCTCTATATTTCTTTTCTTTTAATTTCTTAATATGTTTAATGGTTTCATTATCTTTACTTGTAATTGTCATTTTTCTCACCTTTTATACTTTTTTATTATTTTATCATAAATTTATTTTTTTTATACTTATTTAATAATTTTTTATTATACTTTCCAACATGTTCGCCCATGTTAATC
>CANEMG010000058.1 GCA_947428535.1 uncultured Clostridium sp.
ACAACTGGCTCTCCAAATTTCTCATTTTCTACATTTTCTGTATCATCTTTTCCTATTGGAACTGAAGCATCCATTATATTAGGAATTTTCATCATTCTCGCTTTTATTTCTTCTTTTAATTCATTTTCTCTTCCTTCATTTGCTTCTAATTTAGCATTTATTTCTCCAACTTCTTCTTTTTTTGCTTCTGCTTCTTCTTTTTTTCCATTAGCCATTAAGTTACCAATTTCTTTACTTATAGAATTTCTCTTCATACGAAGATCATCACACATTAATGTTAATTCTCTACTTTCTTTGTCTAATTCAATAACCTCATCTACTAAAACTAATTTATGATCTTGAAACTTTTTCTTAATATTCTCTTTTACCATCTCTGGATTTTCTCTTATAAATTTTATATCTATCATACTTTTCTCTCCTTATTTTAAAATTTCTTTAAATCTTTCTGTTATATCTTCTGGTTTATCATAAAATATTATTTCTTTTGCTAAACCTCCTATTGTGCTAGAAATATCAGATCCTGTTTTTGCTATTACATATATAGGAATATTTTTTGCAAAAGCATATCCTGCTCCAACTCCTAACCCAACACCTTTTTCAGAAAATTCAACTACTAGCATATCACATTTTTCCATTTCTGGAAATGCATATTCTGCCATTAAACTTTTGCTGGAGACTTCTACTTCTCCATATTTCTCAACATCTCTTACCATTACAAAATTTTGAATTCCAGCATTTTCTAATGCTTCTGTTAAGGTATCTACTTTGGATTTAGTTACATCTCCATCATAAAATTTTAAAGACATGAATGCTCTTTTCATAACTATTCTCCTTATTTTAAATAATAATCTGTTAAATTATCTATACGTTCAAATCTATGTTTCTGCTTAGTTACATTATCTGGTCTTTCTGGAATTTCTTCTAAAAACATTTTTTCATTTCTAGTCCAAATTCCTTTTGTATTGTCTAAATGTCTATAAACAACAATTCTTTCGCATGTTTCAGAATCTTGTGCCACACAAATAATATAAAAGAATGTTCCTTTAAAGTGTCTGTATACCTCTCCTTCTTTAACCTCGTTCATTTCTAATCCTCCTTTATATAATCTTTACTTAAATCTTCTACTAATTCAAATCTGTGTTTTTGTTTTGTTATATTATCTTTTCTATTTTCATCTATTTCCTCAAAAAATACTTTTGCAGGTCTTGTCCAAAGCATTGAATCTTCTCTTTCATATAATGGTCTATAAACAATTATGTGTTCTTTTGTTTCTGAATCCATACTTATATTTTCTATATAATAATAATTACCTTTAAAATGTCTAAATACTTTTCCTATAAAATCTACATATATTTTTGAACCTACTGTTCCATCTTCATTTTGATAAATTGGAGTTTTTTCGTTACTATAAATTAAGTCTTCTGTAATTCCTTCTGTTAATTCTTCAAATACTACTTGCCCTATTCTCATTCCTGGTTTTATTTTGTATGTATTTGGAGATAAATTATACATTGCAATATTTAAAATTCCTTCATAGCCTGCATTTATATGTTGCAAATTTATTATTATTCCTAATCTGCTTAATGATGTTCTTGGCCTTATATGAGCTATAATATTTTTAGGAAGTTTTACTCTTTCATTTAATATTACAAAAATACATTCATTTGGTCTGAAATTATAACTTTCTTTTATATCAAATTCTTCATACATTGAATCTATTTTTTCAGGTTCAGATAAGTCTATTGCTTTAAATGTTTTCTTTATTTTTAATATACTTGAACTCATAGATATATCTATTGACCCTGAACCTATATAATCTTTATTATAATTTTGTACTACTTTTTCTTCTTCAATTAATTTTTTTATATCATTACCATTTAATACCATTGTTCCCCCATATAAAACAAATTTAGGTTTTACCTAAAATATACAAAAAACGCCCTTATACAATGTATAAGGGCGAATAATTCGCGGTACCACCTTTTTTTATCATAATAATTTTATGATTCTTATTATATTGCTATAACCTGCAACAACTCGGTCTAGTTTTGCTAGAAACATCTTAAGAGTAGATTTCATAAATATTTTTTCTCTGTTTTCACCAACCACAGATTCTCTACAAAAAAATTACTTATTACTTAATTCTTAATCAATCGTTTTTAATATTATGTAACATATTATACCATATTTTTTTTATTTGTAAATACTTATTTTATAAATCTGGTCCATCATAAAATTCTGTTTTTTTACCTTTTGACTCTATTGGTCCAAAAGTTGGCATACTATAAATTTGCATTAATTCTTCTGATGATTTAGAATATAAAACTTCTCCAAAATCTGAATACATATGTGGTCCTCTAATAATAGCTGTTGTATATTCACTTGGTTCTCTAATAGCACTCTTTTTCATCACTTCATTCATGTTTCTCCAAGCTTCAAATAATTTCATTCTGTATCTAGTAATTGGAGAATCCGCTTTTTCTCTTGAAAAACATGGTAATACCTTAACAATACTATTAAGATTTATTACATCTGTAAAAGCTTTAAAGAAATCTGAATTAGCATCAGATACATATTGTACTGCAAACTCCATTGCCTGTCCTTGCCAATCTTCTCCTTTTTGCATTAATGAACTTAAGTAATTTAAATTTTTGCTATATCTTTCATAATAACACATCTCTTGCATACTTTCTTTTAAAGTTCCACTTTCTGGATCTGTACTACCTTTTTGTTTTAAAACAAAATCTGGAGCTGGCTTTTCTGTAAAATTTGCATAATGCTTACATAATTCTATAAACTCTCTATCTTCTGGTATAATTGAATCCCAAGATATAAAAATTTTATCAGAATTTAATTCTTCTGTATACCATTTTGGTGATCTTAAAAGTCTATTATCTACTATTTTGTAATCTTTATACCCATCATTATGCACTCCAGGCATTTCATCGCAAAGTATTAATAATTTTCCATCCATACTAGCTCTCCTTTATTTTAAATTTATATATTTTATAATATTAATAATTCCTTTTATATAATGCAAATGAGCCACATATGGCTCATCTGCGTTACTTTCGGGTTACTCACCGTGAAGTTTTACCTGGATATTATTACCTCCCAAAATCAAGATTGAGTTTCCCTCCACTGATCCAATGTTTGGTGGCAATACCAGCTGATCTGCCGGAACCTCTGACCAAATTATTTTGTCGGTTTTACTTGAGTATCCAATGTTTGCCTCTGGGTTGAGTAACTGCAGCTTGTGGGCTAAATCGGAAAATGATCCTTGTTTCATATTTTTTGTCTCCTCTTCTTATTATTCCCACTCTTCTGGCAGTGGGCACCATATAATAATAATTACTACTGGTGCTTCACTACCGTGAAGCATATGAAAAGCAAAATGCTTTTACTCTTATATTATAACATATTTACATAAAAATCTCAAGTTTTACATAAAATCCCTATTTTTCATATAAATTTATTCAAAATCTTTCATATTGATTTCATACTTTTTTTACAATAATCTTTAATGCTTTTTCACGTGGAAGCATTACTGTATGTTCGCAACCACAGCATTTAAATTTAAAATCAACCCCTATTCTAGTTATTTCCCATTCCTTACTTCCACAAGGATGTGGTTTCTTAGTTTTTACTATATCTCCAATATTATATTCCATAATCTACCTCTAAAATTATTATACTGTTTCTATAAAAGTCCTATTAGGACTCTATACAGAAACAGCTCTTTGTTCTACTTTCTCTAAATTCCTATTTAAAGATTTGGAACATTCTTGTAAACCAAGGCTTTTGTCTTATAATTACTTTCGCATAAGTATCATTTCCCTTAGTTTTTAATTTGACTTTGGTTTCATAAATTGTCGAGTCAAAATGCAAAGAAATATAATTTCTCAAATTATAATTGCACAAAGATTCAAACATTTTTTTTAAAACCCCTTCTTGTTCAAGGATACCTGATGAATCCTCCACTATCAATTCATGATAGTTTTCCTGCTGGTACACCTCCCGTTCAGAAGACTTTATAATATACTTTTTCTTCTTTTGTTTGGCATTTACCTTTTTGGTCATACTCCACCTCCAATTTAAGCAGGCTGTTAACATTGTTACTATTCTATTATATCATAAGAAATATCGTTTTTAAACTATTATTTACTTAATGTTAAATAATAGTTTAAAAAATTTTAACACATATAAAAAGTAGTAAAATTTAATTTTACTACTTTTCACATTTATATTCTTTTCATTAATTCATCTTTTCCTAATACTTGCATAATTTCATAAAGATCTGGTGTATTACTTCTTCCTGTAAGAGTTACTCTAATAACTGTACTTATATCTCCTACATGACCTTTATATTTTTCTGGATCTGCTTTATATTCCTTTACTTCTCTTGCATATCCTAATTTTTCTGCTAAATCTTTCATTCTATCAAACCAGGTTTGTTTGTCATCTGATGGATTATAATATTTTTCGAAATATAATTTTACTATTTTTTCAATTTCAGATTTGTCATTTATTTTTTGATATTCAAATTCTTCATTCTTATTAAATTTTTCTGGATACATATAATAAATTATATTTTTTACATCAGACCATTTAGCTATATCTTTTCTAGGCTTATTGTTACCTCTTTCTATTCCTAAAACCTTTAATGAGTATTCTTTGTTTTCAAGCATTTCTAAAAGCTCTTTATCATATTCTTTTGCCCATTCATAACTTTGATCATATACTTCTTCTGCTGAATATTTTGATATAACATTTTTAGAAACATCCAACATCTTTACCATATCAAATAGAGCACCACTTACTCCCATTTTCTTTATATCAAATTCAAATTCATCCATAGATTTTTCTGAATTTTGTTTTCTCCAAATTTCAAAATTTGAATTTGCTATATTCATTAAATATTCTTTTACAGATTGCTTTGGAATACCTTCTTCTTTATAATAACTAACAGCTGCCTCTGGATCTTTTCTTTTACTTAATTTACGTTTTGAATCACCATCAATTTTCATTAAAGGTGCATTATGAGCATATTTCGGTGTTCTAAATCCTAATACATAAAATAATTGTAAATGTAATGGAATTGAAGCAACCCACTCATCTCCTCTTGTTACTAAAGTTGTCCCCATTAAATGGTCATCTATCGCATGTGCAAAATGATATGTTGGCAAACCATCAGATTTAATTATTACTATATCTTGATCATTTTCTGGAAATTCGATACTCCCTTTTATAACATCTTTATGTTTTATTTTTTTATCTGGATTTCCTGGTGATTTAAATCTTACTATATAAGGATCTCCATTTTTTATTTTTTCAATTGCCATGTCTATAGGCATATTTCTACATTTTGTCCATTTTCCATAATATCCTGTTCTCTCTTTAGCCTTTTCTTGATCTCCTCTTATTTTATCTAATTCTTCTGGAGAACAAAAACATGGATAAGCATTTCCTTCCTCTAATAGTTTTTTAGCATAAGATTGATATATATCTTTTCTTTTGCTTTGCATATATGGTCCATAATTTCCATTATCTGAACCATCTATATTTATTGTTTCATCTGGAGAAACATCGTAATCTTTTAATGCTTGTAATATTTGATTTGCACCATTTTCTATTTCTCTTTTTTGGTCTGTATCTTCTATTCTTACATAAAAAACTCCACCTGTTTGTTTAGCTATTTTTTTAGCTATTAAACTTTGGTATAATCCTCCTATATGAACAAATCCTGTTGGACTTGGTGCATATCTAAGAACCTGTGTTCCTTCTGGTAAATCTCTTTTTACATATTTTTCTTCATAATATGTATAATCTTTTACATCTGGAAATATTAAATTTGCTAAATCTTTTCTATCCATATAATTCTCCTCTATCTCTATAAATGAATTGTTTTTTAACTTTTTTTATTATACCAAAACTATTTACAGTTTTCAAGATTTATCTAATACATTACATAATATCTAATAACTCATCCATGTTTTTTATAATAATATAATTTTCTAATTCAATATCTTTTTTATCTCTCTTACCATCATAATCATATAAAATAGATCTCATACCAATCTTATTTGCTGCTAAAATATCTCTATTTTTAGTATCTCCTATCATTATACATTCATCTGGTGTAGCATTTATTTTTTTTAGAACTTTTTCAAATGAACTCTTAAATGGTTTACTTCCATATATATCTGCACCCAATATTCCTTTAAAATACTTAGAATATCCTATTTTTTCAATTCTCTTTTTCTGTGACTTTTCAAAATAATTTGTATAAATATATAAATCATATTTCTCTGATAATCTTTTTACTGTATCTTCTGATAATATAACATCTTTAGTCCAATATTCTGATACTCTTAAAAGTTCATCCATAAGTTTATATGAATAATTTTTATTTAATAACTTATTTATAAAATCCATAAGTTCCTTCTTATCATATAAGTTATTTTCTTC
>CANEMG010000059.1 GCA_947428535.1 uncultured Clostridium sp.
TCATGTCTATGCACTAATCCTAATTCTCCTGCTCTTATTGGTAATTCTTTATAAGAATGTAGATTATTTTTATATACTATCATACCACCAGGACAATTCATTGGTTTTATTCCATAGTCTACATCATCAATTTGAGTTGTATACATATTTTCTTTATAATGATCCCAATGTCCAGAACGATGCCATAATTCTTCATTTAATATTATAGGAGTTTTTATTTCAACATATCCTGCTTTTTGATGAATTTGTCTCCAATAATCTTCCAATATATTTCTTAATACCATTCCTTTTGGTAAGAAAAATGGGAAACCTGGTCCTTCTGGAGCAATCATAAATAAATCTAACTCTTTACCTATTTTTTTATGATCTCTCTTTTTAGCTTCTTCTATCATATTTAAATATTCATCTAATTCACTAGCTTTTGGAAAAGATATACCATAAATTCTTTGTAACATTTTATTATTTTCATTACCTCTCCAATATGCTCCTGATGATGATAATAATTTTATTGCTTTTACAGCTCCTGTTGAAGGTAAATGTGGTCCTCTACATAAATCTGTAAATTCTCCTTGTTTATAAAAAGAAATAGCTTCTCCTTCTGGCAATTCTTCAATTAATTCTACCTTATAAGATTCGTTTCTTTCTTTCATAAATTTAATAGCTTCTTCTCTTGGAAGTTCGAATCTTTCAATTTCTAAATCTTCTTTTATAATGTTTTTCATTTCTTCTTCAATTGCATTTAAATCTTCCTCTGAGAATGGTTTTTCCACATCAAAATCATAATAAAATCCATTTTCAATTGATGGTCCTATTGTTACTTTTGCATCTGGAAATAATCTTTTTACGGCTTGTGCCATAATATGAGAAGTTGTATGCCAATACATGCTTTCCTCAACTTCCATTGTTTTTCCTCCGTGTAATTTTACTTTAAACATAATAAATTCCTCCCTTTGCCTTTTCGGCTTATAAAAAATTTATTTTAAGTATAGTATTTTACTTTAGGAGCTTTTTATATATTAAATTAATTATAATCAAGAAATACAAAGCAATTTAAATTAAATTTAACGTAGTAGTTCGATGGTTATAATTAATTTAGAAATACAAAAAGCCCCTATAGGTAAATAAATATACCTATAGGGGTAAGTTTATTTCTTACGGTTCCACCCTACTGTTTAACTCTTAATAGATATTAACGCCATCTTCGCGCCACTTTTTCAAATGGGAACTCCAAGGTAGTTTTTCAAATACGTTTTCTTAGATTAGCTTTCAGCCTGTGACTAATCCTCTCTTTTAGTAACCTTTATTTTACTTTTCCTCTTCATCGTTCATATATATTACATTTCTATTTTACTATTTTTTGGAAATTATGTCAATCTTTTTTTGTTTTTTTTAATAAATTATTTGTAAATCCTTTAACTTTGCCTTTTATATCTACTGGATTTAAATTATATAATAATATTATTGATAGAAATGACATAAAAATCGATTTTCCAATTTCAACTATTAACTCACTCTTTTCAATTATATTTATAAAGCTTGGTATTCTCCATATAGGTGTAAATAAAAATATTATAAAAAAGATTAATTCTAATACTTCACCTATTTTCATTGTGCGCTTTTTATCTTCTTCTCTAATTTCTTGATTCATGTCTTGCAAATTTCTTCTCAAATAGAAAATAAAATTTATAATAGTTACACTCACAATTATTATTCCTAATAAGACTCTTGAGATAACTTCTATTCTTTCATCTCTATAAGAATAAGCATCAATTATACAAAATCCTCCAAACATTGCCATAATATTTGATATTGTAGTTAACGAATAAAATTTTGATACTAAATTTACTAATTCTCCAATTTCAACATTATTTCTTTTGTGATGTTTATGAAATATAGCATAATATATAATTCCGAAGTAATATTAAATATATTCCTACTAACATAGAAAAGGTTGTAAATTTAATATCTGGTAATTTATATGATTCCATATTTTCTCCTATTTTAATTTATATTTTTAATCTAATGGTTCATCAAATTTTATAACTGGTATATTTGATATTTCTATATTATAAAATTTTCTAAATACTCCTTGTACATCAATAGATGTAACTTTAGCTTCATCAATTTCTAAAAGCTTTATCATATCTTTAACTGATTTTTCATCTTTTCCTTCAATTTCTAAATATGTTGGAATATATGGCCAGGAATCAATATCTAATTCTACATCATCTAGTAAATATCTTGTTCTTTTGTTTTCTTGATATGTGTGAGCTTTGTAACCTAATTTATTTAACATATTATTAGTTTCATCAAAATCTGATACCTCTATTTCCATTTCTTTTGTTCCATCTATTTCTAAGCTCTTTATTTCTTTAATTGTTAAAGTAGTTTTATTGCCATCTGTTCTTAATCTAATCCACTTATTTGGATCTTTTGGCACAAAATTATATATTCTTCTTCTATAATCAAAATCTGCTATTTTCTTTGCGCCTAAGTCTTCTAGTCTTTTTATTAATTTTTCTTTATCTATTTCTAAAACTCTTACTTCATATTCTGTGTGCATCTTTTTTCCTCCTTTTAATTATTTTATATTATATCAATATACTGCCTTTTACACAATATTTTAACATTTATTTTCAATATATTTTTCTTGATTTTTACCTTTTTAATATGTATAATATTTTCATGCTTATATAGCTCAGTTGGTAGAGCAACAGATTCGTAACCTGTAGGTCGGCGGTTCGATTCCGCCTATAAGCTCCATTAAGTATTGAAAATCAACTGTAATGGTTGATTTTTTTATACATTTATCTTAAATTTAAACAAAAATACCACTCTAAATTTTTGAGTGGTATTTTTATTTACTATTTATATTAATTTTTTAGTGTTATATTTTTAACCTTATTGTGCTACTTCCTCAGGAGTTGATTCTTGAGATGCTGCATCTTCTGGAGTAGTTGTTCCATCTTCTGAAGTAACTTCTGTTGAAGATTCTCCTTCATTTGTTGTTACTGTATCATCAATAGTTGGATCTGAATTATAGTATTGTTCATAATCTAAATAAAATAATTGAGAAATTTCTCCTGAACCATCTGTTTTTAAAAGATTTATCCATCCTGCTGTTTCACTGCTATCCATATAAAGAACCCAATCATTTACAACATTTAAGAAACTAGAGTAAGAATCTAATGCTTTTAATAATTCAGTTTGTTTTCCTTCAGCTGGTTCAACAGCAACTTTATATACTCCAATTGTTAAATCTTCATTTTCAGAATCTATATAATTTAAATAATATGCATATCCATCTACTACATTTAAATTATACGCTTCTGTATCATATACTAATTCTTCTTGATTAGAATCAATTTTAGTTCTATATATTTTCTTATCTTCGCCTGTATAATATACATAATCATCTTCAATATTTATACTATATAATCTTTTTCCTTCAACAATAGTTCTTTTGTTTTGTCCATTTATATCCATTATATAAGTAATATATTCATCTGAAGATTCTTCTTTATAATCATTAAATATAATATACTTATCTGTTATTCCTAAATATCCTGTTCCATTTTCTGCTACAACTGTTTTATTAGATCCATCTAAATCCATTTTTGCTACATTAGCATCTAAATCTATATAATACACAGATCCATTAATTACATAAATTTCATAACAATCATTATTCAATTCGTTATCATTTATTACTTCAAAATTTTTGCCATCTTTTCTGATTCTACAAATTTTATTATTTATTTGATCTTCATCATTATAATCTTCTTGTGAAATTTGAATGAAATAAATATAATTTCCAAATACATTTATAGAAACTATTTCTTCATTATTTTCATTCATAAATAATTCTTTTTTATCTGTTCCGTTTTTCTTTACTTTATATAACCCTACATTTGAACTATCTTCATTTGGTGATAAATAGTATATCCAATTTCCTGATACTGCTCCATAACCATAATTTCTTACGTTACCAATTGTATTTCCTATTCCTTTTTTACTAAAAACAAATACTCCGATTATAAACATTAATGCAATTATAGCAACTATTACTACAGCTATTATAACTGGAAAAACATTCTTAGATTTATTTTGTGTAGTTTCTTTTGAAGTTTCTTTTTTTACTTCTTTGCTATTATTTTTTTCTTCATTTGCGATTTCTTCTAAAACTTTAGCTTGGCATTCCTCACAAACTTTGTTTTCTCCTTCTGGAATTTCTTTTCCACATTTTGTACACTTCATTTATTTCCTCCTTAATTTGTAAATTAAAACATTTATTTTGCTTTAAAATAGGATAACACTTAATTATCCTATTTTAATTTTATAAACTAATATTTGCAACTCCTTTAATGTAATTTAATATTAATACCGCATCTGTAACTGTAAAGTTTTTACCATCCTTTACAGAAGCTGCTTCCTTGTATGCATTCACTAAAGTTTTTTCTCCTTTTACAGCATTTAATATAGTTACTGCATCTACTACTGTTATGATTCCATCTCCATTAGTATCACCTTTTTTTACTATTATATATTTTTTTCCTCCTGTTGTAACTGTAAATCCTGTTCCTAAATTACCAGAATTTACTACTGCTCCTGAAGAATTTTTTATTACTGCATCTTTATATATTTGTTTAATATTTTCACAATTTATATTTGGCAATACTGTTATACACAATCCAGCTACTTTTATACCATTAGCAACTTGTCCTGTTTGATTATTATTTCCTGTATTATTGTTTCCTGTATTATTATTGTTGCTTGGATCAGAGGTTCCTGCTGTACCTGATGATGTTCCGGTATTTCCTTTTGAAACTAAGTGTTCTTTGCCATCTGTTGCTCTAGCTGAATATCCATATGTCCCATCTTTACTTGAAACAATTAAATCCCAATAATATCCACCTACTTGACTATTTGCTCTTCTTATTATTTTTATTGGTTCATTATTGTTTAATGCTCCTATTGCTATTCCATTTGCACTGGCTCTAACTTTTAAAGATGATGATATGTTTTGCACCACACCTTCTTCGTATGTAATTTTATTTTGAGTAGTTACACTTGGTCTTCCTGAAACTGCTTTTGGCATATTTTTATATAATGGTATTATAAACACATGATTAACATTTGAAACATAATATGATTTTAAACTACTTCCTTGACTTTGTGCTGCCATTATATTTTGTTGATATTGATGTGATGCCATTGTTGATCTACCTGATACATTAAATTTTTGATAATAAAATGTATTTTGACTATACTTATTCATGTAGCTATCTCTTACTTCTGCGGTTCCTCCTAAAATAGAAGCTCTTCTTGATGTCCATCCATGACTTTGTGCATATGCTAGTCCATTTTTTATTACTGCATCTTTTCCACTACCATATGAACCTATATTAAAATAATTATAGCATCCTCCATACTGTCCATTATATCCATTTCCATTACTCAATGTAGATCCATTTGTTCCATGTTCATTTATTATTTTGGCTACTAAGAAATAACCATTTATATTGTATTGTCTACTAGCATCTACTATTGCTTGTATAACTTCTTGGTTATTTATAAATGAACCATATTTTGAAACAACTCTTGCTATATCATTATATGATACATCTGAACCTTCTAGGTCTTTAAATTGAAATACATCACTTTCATTTATTGAGCATCTTGGATCCATCATATATGCAAGTGATTCTAAAGATGCACAACACCAAGACCCATTATCATATTTTTTTGTTCCGCATAGTGGACAAAGCCACATTCCATTATAATTATTTCCCATTTGAAATAAATTTTTAGGACTGTATCCATGTCCTTGATATTCTGCAACTAACGCTTCATTCCAATCTATCCCTGTATAATATAATAAAAATGTATAATTAGAATGTTTTGATTGCAAATTTTGTATTAATTTTTTATAACCTGGATACAAGTTATCATCTAATCCGTTTATATCACGTGATAAAGTTCCTTTTGCTTGATCGCCTGCAAAAGATTTATTAGTAGTTATTGGGCAAAACACAACAAGTAAATATTGAAGTATTGCCAATATTAAGACAAAAACTACTATTTTTTTACTTTTCACTAATATCACCTCTCTTCATCTGTATAATTTTACATTATTCGATTAAATTATATAAATAAAGAGCCTAAAAGTCAACCTTTTCAATATTACAATTATGTTAAAACTGAAGGTTAGTCAAACATATGTCACACTCTTTTGAAATTAATATACTTTGAGTAC
>CANEMG010000060.1 GCA_947428535.1 uncultured Clostridium sp.
CCCCACCCCTACACCCCAAAACGAACAAATAGATACCACACCAAGAGGAGAAGTTTTTATAGGTAAAAAAGAATTTGACAAGATGAATGAGGAAAGACAGTCAAATGAAGAAACATTATTTGCTAATGCTAGAAATGCAGCAGCAGGCTCACTTCGCCAATTAGATAGTAAAATAGCGGCCTCAAGACCCTTAGATATATTTATTTTTAATGTTCAAAAATCAGATACATTAAAGTTTTCATCACATGAAGAATCATTATTATATTTAGAAAAATTAGGATTTAATGTGAATCCTGTTAAAGTTCTATGTAATTCAATTGAAGAGACAGTAAAAGAAATAGAAAAAATAGGAGAAAATAGAGAAGAATTAAGCTTTGGAATAGATGGTGCTGTTGTTAAAGTTGATAATTTAAAGCAAAGAGAGAGTTTAGGGACAACATATAAAACACCAAAATGGGCAATAGCGTATAAATATCCACCAGAACAAAAACAAACAATCTTAAAAGATATAATTTTTCAAGTAGGAAGAACAGGTGCAATAACACCTATGGCAATATTAGAACCTGTTAAAGTGGCAGGATCAACAATATCAAAAACTACTCTTCATAATGAAGATTTTATAAAAGAAAAAGATTTAAAAATAGGTGATACTGTTGTAATTCAAAAAGCGGGAGATGTTATACCAGAAGTAGTAGAAGTAAAAAAAGAAAAAAGAGATGGAACAGAAAAAGAATTTAAGATGCTTACTAAATGTCCAGTTTGTGGAGCAGATGCTGTTAGAGAAGAAGGAGAATCAGCAGTAAGATGTATAGGAATTGAATGTCCAGCTAAGCAATATAGAAATATATTACATTTTGCATCACGTGAAGCAATGAATATAAAGGGACTAGGAGATAGTATAATTGAAGAATTTCTAAATAGAAATATGATTGAAAATATTGCAGATATATATAATTTAAAACTAGAAGATATAGCTTCATTAAAGAAGAATGGAAAAAAATTTGCACAAAATTTAATAGACAGTATAAACGAAAGCAAAAATAATGAATTTTATAGAGTAATAAATGGATTTGGTATTAGACATATCGGAGTAAAAGCAGCTAAACAACTTGCCAAAAGATATAAGAATATAGATGAACTTCAAAATGCATCTTATGAAGAATTAGTAATGATTGATGATATGGGAGAAATAATGGCAAAAAGTATATATGAATTTTTCTCTCAAGAACAAACAAAAGATTTAATAAAAAAATTAAAAGAATATGGAGTCAATTTAGAAGCAGAAGTCAAAGAAGGAGATTTAGATAATAGATTTGAAGGGATGATTTTTGTTTTAACAGGAGGATTAGAAAAATATTCTAGAAAAGAAGCAGAAGAAATAATAGAAAATTTTGGCGGAAAAACATCATCTTCTGTATCAAAAAAGACAACATATGTACTAGCAGGTGAAGATAGTGGAAGCAAATTGCAAAAAGCACAAAGTTTAGGAATCACAATTATAAATGAACAAGAATTTATAGAAATGACCAATTAGGGACGCTTGTTTTTGGACATTTTTGTCCAATTAGGGACACTAGTTGAAGAAAGGAAATTGCAAATTGGAAGAAAATTACACATTTGAAATGTTTTGGGAAGATTTAGATAACGGATATAGAATATATTACACATATATGAATTGTAGATATTTAATTTATAAGTTAAATAAAAATTGTTATAAAAATGAATTAATTAAGGCTCCTGAAAAATGTCCACATCAAAAAAATGCTATGTATACTTTAAAAAGAGTAAAAGAGATATTTCCGTTTATGGAAAATAAAGAATATGATGCTGGGTTTAAAATTTAGAAAAAAATTCTAAATTTTGGTATGATGTTAGATCAAAATTTAAGCTAAAATAGGAGGAACTCCAAATGGATAAAAATATTCTATCACCAGATGCTTTTGATACAGATGAAGAGATATCAGAATTATCTTTAAGACCACAGAAAATAAGTGAATATATAGGTCAGACAAAAGTAAAAGAGAATATGAAAATATATATAGAAGCAGCTAAAAAAAGAGATGAAGCTTTAGACCATGTTTTATTATATGGACCACCAGGACTTGGAAAAACTACACTTTCAAATATTATTGCAAATGAAATGGGATCAAATATAAAAATAACTGCAGGACCAGCAATAGAAAGACCAGGAGATTTAGCAGCTTTACTTACAAATTTATCAGAAAAAGATATATTATTTATAGATGAAATACATAGATTAAATAAAAATATAGAAGAAATATTGTATCCTGCACTAGAAGATTTTTGCTTAGATATAATAATTGGAAAAGGTCCAACAGCAAAATCTATAAGATTAGATTTACCTAAATTTACTTTAGTAGGAGCAACAACTAGAGCAGGAGCTTTATCAACACCACTTAGAGATAGATTTGGAATTGTTTCAAAATTAGAATTGTATTCTGAAAAAGATTTAACAACAATTATAGAAAGATCTAGTGAAATTTTAGGAATGAAAATGGAGCAAGAAGCAGCAGTAGAGCTTGCTAAACGTTCAAGAGGAACCCCTAGAATTGCAAACAGATTATTAAAAAGAGTTAGAGATTATGCAATGGTTTTAGGAGATGGAAACATAGATTTAAAAATTGCTAAAACTGCTTTAAATAATTTAGAAATAGATGAATTAGGATTAGATGATACAGATAGAAAGATATTAGAAACAATTATTTTTAAATATGCAGGTAAACCAGTAGGAATAGAGACATTAGCAGCAACTTTAAATGAAGAAGTTGAAACTATAGAGGATGTTTATGAGCCATATTTATTACAAATTGGCTTTTTGTCAAGAACACCTAAAGGGAGAATAGCTACAGCTACAGCATATAGGCATTTAGGAATTGAATATATGGGATAGATTCTAAAATTTTAGAAAGGGGAATATGCTAATTAAAATAGCATATATAAAAAATGAAAAAAGTTATAATAATTGGAGCTGGGCCAGCAGGACTAACAGCAGGCTATGAATTATTAAAAGATGAAAAAGAAGAATATGAAGTTGTTATACTTGAAGAATCACAAGACATAGGAGGTATATCTAAGACTGTTAAATATAATGGAAATAGAATGGATATAGGTGGACATAGATTCTTCTCAAAAGATACAAGAGTTATGAGTTTTTGGGAAGAACTTATGCCAATACAAGGAACTAATTCTTTTGATGATGAAAAATTAGGAAGAGAAAAACCTTTAAAAGAAGGAGGACCAAATCCTGAAAAAGAAGATACAGTAATGCTTTTAAGGACTAGAGTATCAAGAATCTATTATTTAAAAAAATTTTTTGATTATCCGATTAGTTTAAAGCTACAAACATTTACAAATATGGGATTAATAAGAACAATAAAAGCAGGATTTAGTTATTTAAAATCTATATTTATGAAAAAAGAAGAAACATCATTAGAGAATTTTTATATAAATCATTTTGGAAAAGTTTTATATAGTATGTTTTTTGAAAAGTACACAGAGAAGCTTTGGGGAAGACATCCCAAAGAAATATCAGCTGACTGGGGAGCCCAAAGGGTAAAAGGAGTATCAATAAAAGCTGTTATAAAAGATGCTTTTTCTAAAATATTTGGAAGAAAAAATAAAGATAAAGTTGAAACATCTTTAATAGAACAATTTTGGTATCCTAAATATGGACCAGGACAATTGTGGGAAACTTTAGCTGAAAAAATAGAAGAAAAAGGTGGAAAAATTCAAAAAGGATATTTTGTAAAAAATATTAATGTAGAAAATAACAAAGTAAAATCAGTAGAATGTATTGTAGATGGAAAAACAGAAATTATTGAAGGAGATATTTTTATTTCATCAATGCCTGTTAAAGATTTAGTAGTTGGATTTAAAGGAGAAGTTATACCAAAAGAAATTACAGAAATTGCTACAGGACTTCCTTATGTTGATTTTCAAACAGTTGGGGTTTTAGTTAACAAATTAAAATTAAAAAATAAGACTAAAATGAAAACTTTAGGAGATATAGTTCCTGATTGTTGGATTTATGTACAAGAACCAGAAGTAGAAATGCTTAGATTACAAATATTCAATAACTGGTCACCATACCTAGTAAAAGATGCTGGAAATACTGTATGGATAGGACTTGAATATACATGTAGTGAAGGTGATAAATACTGGAATATGAGTGATAAAGAATTTTCAGAATTTGCAATAAATGAATTAGTAAGTATGGGAGTTATAGAAAAGCAAGATGTCATAGATTCACATAGAGAAAGAATAAAAAAAGCTTATCCAGCTTATTTTGACACATATGAACATATGGATAAACTAATAGAATATCTAAATAAATATGACAACTTATATTGTGTTGGAAGAAATGGGCAACACAGATATAATAATATGGATCATTCTATGGCAACATCATTTGAGGCTGTTAAAAATATTAAAGAAGGTGTAAAAGAAAAAGATAATATTTGGAATGTAAACACTGATAAAGAATATCACGAGGAAAAAATGTCCAATTAGGGACGCTAGTTTTTGGACATTTTTGTCCAATTAGGGACATATGTTAATTTTAAAATCTAATATAATTATTTAAGGAATAATTTATGAAGAAAGAGTATTATAAATTTTTAAAATTTTTTATAATTGCCTTATTTTTAGAAGTAATTGTTTTTAACATTACTTCTTATCGTGTTTTATTTGGAAAATATAATGAGAAAGCTTTTTCTAATTTTGAATTTTCTCATTATGATGAAGATAAAGCATTTATAAAAATAAATAATATAAATGAAAAAGTAGGTACAGTTAAAATTGAATTTAATGATGTAGATTATGCAGAATATAGGGTTTATTATTCTGACAGAACAACAGATAGGTATGTAGGGCTAAAAGAGAAAACATTTATAGAAAATTATGAAAAATCTAAATATATACCAGTATATTTGTCAGGAGACACTAAAGGTTTAATGTTATCAGTTCCTAGATATGTTTATGAAGAAGGGAAAGTTGGAAATATTATAATAAATGATAAAATTCCTTTTGATTTTAACATAGTTAGAGTTACTATTATTTTTGCAATTTTAATATTTGGATATTATTTCAAAAATAATGAAATATTTAATATAAGCTACTCTAAAAAAAGTCTAAAGCAAGAGTATATTTTATTAGGTGTGCTATTAATATTTTTAATATTACTAACAGGAATAAATTCTTATTCAAGTAGTGAGGAAAGTTTAGGAAAGGGGATTATAAATTCTTTATCAACAGATGAAGGTATTTATAATAAAGACTTTGTAAATTCTATTATAAATAGAAAATTATATTTGTTAGATGAACCAAGTGAAGATGTTTTGAAACTAGAAAACCCATATGACAATTTTACAAGAGATAATACTGTTACAAGAGATGTTGATTATAAGTGGGATACAGCATTATATAAAGGACATCAATATATTTATTTTGGAATATTACCATTATTAATAACATTTTTGCCATTTTATTTATTAACACATAAGTATTTGAAAATTTCTATAGTAGTTTTTACGTTTTCAGTATTTATTTTTATATTATTAAAAGAAATATTAATTAAAATATTACAAAAGTATTTTGATAATATTCCTTTTAGATGTGTTGTACTATTTTTAATAATTTTATGTTCGGGAAGCTTAATATTATATGCTAATGGAATTCCAAGAGTATATGAATTAGTAATAATAGTTGGCTTATATTTTGTGCTTCAAGGAATTTATTTTATCATTAAATCTTCTGAATCAGAAGATAGAAAATATTTAAATATATTTTTAGGATGCCTATGTTTAGCACTATCAGTAGTATGTAGACCAACAGATTTGATAGTATCATTATTAATAGTTCCATATTTACTAAAATTATTTATAGAAAATGTGAAAAATAATAAAAAGAATTTAGTTAAACTTATTGTTTCAGTAGCAATACCATATATAGTGATAGGAATAGCTTTAATGTGGTACAACTATATAAGATTTGATAGTGTTTTTGAATTTGGTGCTAAATATCAATTAACAATTGCAAATATGAAAGATCTAGGAAGCAGAATTTTTGCTATTCCTGTAGGAATTATGTGTAATCTGTTTAATGTACCTCAATTTATATCAAGTTTTCCTTTTATACAAAATAATAATAATTTAGGAACTTTTTATGGTTATTATTATATAGAAAATATGTT
>CANEMG010000061.1 GCA_947428535.1 uncultured Clostridium sp.
TTATAAAGCAATATATGGACATTGTTTACATATTAATTTAGGACTAGTAAAAAGGGAAGAAGTAGATTTAGAAGCATCAAAAGACTTATATTCAGCAAAAGTAGTAGTAGATGGAAAAGAATTAGATTATAAATTTAATAAATTAAGTGATATAATTTCGAAATCAAAAGCTAATAAATATGATAGAGTTTCAGATTATAAAGAATTGGACTCTATAAAATATGAATTAGGACTATATAAAACAGATTACTATTATAGAGCAGAAATATACAAAGGAAATGCAGAAATATACGATAATGTACAAAGTTATTATGTAAATACTTTTGGAAAAATAGCAGAAGATTCAGAAATAAAAGTATATTTGACATATAAAATTAACTTATATAATAATTCAAGTCAAAAATATAAAGTAAAAATAAACGCTATAGATGATTATGTTGAAAAATCTTTAGGAACACCAATTAGTACAGAAGTAAAAGAAGTAGTAAATGGAAGCTTAAAAACAGTAGCAGTACAATCATATTCAACAGGAACATATGAATACACAATAGATGGAAATGGTGGAGGAAGACCAAATGATGCACAAAATGTTGAATGGCAATTAGTAGAATCTAATATTAAAGGAGCAGATGGATCAACATATAATAAATTTAAAACAAAAGGAAACTTAAATCTAGAATTTAATAGTGGAGCAAACAAATACATTTATGTAACATTTGCTGTTCAAAAGCAAACAACAGATAATATAGAAGATACAATAGCACTAGGAAATAAATCAAATATAGTAGAAATAGCAAATTATTCAACATATTATACAAATGGAAAAGTAGCAGGTAAATTAGATAGAGATTCAGCACCATCAAATCTAAATATAAGAAATTATAATGATGAAAAGATCTGGTATGAAGATGACACATCAGCAGCACCAACATTAAACTTACATCTAATAGGTGAAGAAAGAGAAATGAGTGGTATTGCATGGGAAGATAAAGGAACTGGAGCTACAGCAATGGGTAATGGTATAAGAGATAATGATGAAGCATTAATAGGAGGACTTACAACACAGCTAGTCGAGAAAATAAAAATACCGACTCCACAAGGAGATACAGAATATGATTTCTTATGGCCAACACACGAAAAATTAAATTGTTTAGGTGGAAAGTCATTAGAATATCTAACAGGATTTGATAGCACAACAGAAACATCAAGAACACCTGAAAAACAAGTTATAGATGGAGAAGAAAAAGTAGTAACAGAAGTTGGTGAGTATAAATTTAAAGGAATACCAACAGGAGAATATGTAGTAAGATTCTTATATGGAAATGATAAAACAGAATTAGAAAATACAGTAGATATTTCAGCAAAACCAGCAGAAGCATTAAAACCAGATGGAACAAAATTTGCAAATGCTAGTGATGAAATCTTAACAGCAAACTATGATGGAGATCAAAAAGGATCTACACAAAGTATATATAATGGACAAGATTATAAATCTACAATTTATCAAGCAGGTTTTGCAAACACAAATGCAGAAGGATATTTAAACAATGAAAGCCATGATTTAGCAAGTGAACAATTAGCAAATGGTAAAGTATCAGATGCAAGAGATAGTGAATATAGAAGATTAGATGTAATAGCAAACTCTGAAACGATTACAAATAAAAATTCTTCAGTATTATCATCAGCAAATGATTTATCAGCAGACCATAAAGAATTATATAATGCTTATGGAATGTTTGCAGACTCAGCTAAAATAAACTTTAATATAGTAAGTGGTAATAAATTACCAGGAGTTGAAACAACAGTAATTGATGGAAAAGTACTAGATTCTGGAAGTGTAAGTATAAATGAAACATATACAAAATATGATATAAGAAATATAGACTTTGGATTAATAGAAAGACCAGAAACATCAGTAGTACTAGATAAAGAAATAAGTGGTATAAAACTAACAACAAATGATGAAAAAGTAATATTTGATGCTAAATATAATATTAGTTATGAACAAATTAATAAAGGTGAGGCTGGAGATAGAGTAGTAATTGCAGATTTAGGAAATGATAGATGCTTAGTTGCAAAAGTAGAATTAAACACATCAGATTCAAAAGGAATAGATCAGCTACAAGCTATTAATAAAAATGAAACTAAACCAACAAATGCAGATTCTATAGGAACACAAAACTTTAGATTTATAAATGTTGATGCAGAAATACTACAAGGAACAACAATAGAATTAACATATGTAATAACAGCATTAAATGTTGGTGAAACAGATTACACAAGTAAAAAACTTGAAGATATAACAAATAATAAAAAAGATAATTGCAGTAGTGTAATAAAAACTGAAATTAAAAAATTAGCAAATGAAACTAAAGAAAATAGTACAAGAGGTATTGTAAACCTAGGAAAATATTTAGGAACAAATTATTATATAGGAAAATCTGTTACAGCTACAGGTATAGACTCAGATGTAGTAGTTAATTCAAAAGTGCGTCAAGTAATAGACTATGTAGATAATGATGGAGTATTTACACCAGAATATAATACAGAAAATAATCATATGTGGAGAAATACAAGTATAACAGAATTAACAGGTAATGGACATGATGAAAATAGATTATTAGATAATAGAATAGTACCAGAATATGAAATATTAGATAAGAAGAATATATCTTACATAACACCACAAAAGAATAATGTAATACTAAGTACAGATTCACAAGATGAATCAGCAGGTGGAAATACAAATGCAGAATTTGAACGTAAGTTAATACCATATGGAGCAGATCAAACACAAGATAAAGAAGGATATAGTTCACAAATAGTATTAACAGTAACAAGAACAGTATCAGCAGGATTAGAAAGTTCAGCAGATAATTTAACATATGATAACTTGACCGAAATAGTAAAATTTGAAAATACAGTTGGAAGAAGAGATGTTGCAGTAACAGCCGGAAATGCAAATCCAAGATTTGGAGAATTTACAGAAGCATTGAGAGAAAGAGATTCAAGTGCAACAGAGTTAGTAACATTCACACCACCAACAGGTATAGAAGTAGAAACACAAATGACAACACAAGTATTAATAATTACAATAGTAGCAATAGGAATTGTAACATTAGGAATAGTAGTAATTAAGAAAAAAGTACTTATAAATAACAAATAGTATGCTAGAAAAAGGCATGTATAAGAAAGAAAAGTCTGGAATGGACAAAACCCTAGGGTAAAGTTCAAAAGGGACTTTTCTTTTATGTAAATATAAAACAGACAACAAATACCACAAAATAGATGATTTTACAATATTTTACAGAAAAATATTGATTTTTGGACAAAAAAGTATTATAATAGTGATGTGTTAATATTTATGTTAACTATGCTTAGTTAATTTCTATAAGCAATAGATTAAGTAATAGACTAAGCAAAACAAACAAGAATGCAAATGGTAAAACAAAACCCCGATATGTAACCCGTAGATTAATTTTTAGTAACAACGAAACAAATAGTAAACATTTTAAAGGAGGACATGTTATGAAATCAAAGCGGATTTTAAGTATTATATTAGTTTTTGTTATGGTATTTGCAATGGCGGTAACAGCATGCGGCAAAAAAGAAGAGGCGGCGGAAAAAGAAGAACCGAAGCAGGAAGAGACATCAGATATAGATGAGGCAGAAGTAGATGATGTAGGAGATGATGCGGCAGTAGATGCAGAAGAACCACCTGCTGATAAAGGTAAGAAAACAGGCGATGATATGCTGACAGATGAAGATGTTCAGAGCCTGAAAGATAGTATCAGAGATACTGTTATTTCTGAATATCTTGAGCCAAATAGTATTTCAGTTGAAGACTTTGCTTGGCCGGATAAAGATAGCGGCGAATGGGGATATATGTCAAGAATTTCTCAAGAATATACTTTAAGATTTTCAGTTGGAGAAACATTGGATGTATCAAAAATTGATTCTTCTTCATATTCAAATCCTGAAATTATGGAAGCAGCATTTAATGGAATTATTAATTGGCTTGATAAGCAAGGAAAATATGATTATGGTTATTTAGAGAATGTTCTAGACTCATTGGTACCATATAAAGAAGTAATTCCCACAATCGACCTGGCAGCAAAATAGTTTTCCCGCATTCTTGTTTGTAGAATAGGCAGATGGCAACATCTGCTTTTTCTTTTGTTTAGTAGAAAAGTGCTCTGCATTTCCTACTAAATAAAAGCTTTGCTAATTTTTGCACACGATTTTGTACAACAAAATCGTGTGCATCGAACAAATACGTGGACAATTTAGTAAATTTTGTAATTATCATATTGTCCACTTTTGTTCTAAAGTAATTGCATTTATTACAATTTTGTTATAAAATTATTATATTAAAAATAGGGGGAATAAAATGAAAAAAATTTATAAAATATTTTCTATTATTTTAATTTTAAATTTAATTTTGCTAGTAAATGTATTTGCTATAGACAAGTTAAATTTAAATGAAAATGAAATGAAAGAAATGCCAGAGATTATTGATTCTAAAAACGAAAGTTTGGAGAATGTAATTTCTGAAAATAGAAATTCAATAATCAATTCAGAAAATATAGAAAAAACAAATTGTGTAATTGAAGATGTAGAGGTTTCAAATTCAGAATATATAGCTGAAGAAGATTGTAATATAGAGGATGACTTAAATTTAAATATAGAAAAAGAAGAAACAATAGACACATTAGAAGAGAGTGAAGAACTTAAATTAGAAAAAATCACTCATGTAAATCCCTTATATAGTAATATTTTAAATGATGATGAAGTGCCAGAAGAATCAGTAGAAAATTCTGATTCAAAGCTATTATATGCACCAGCAATTTGTAGTACAATACAACAAGCAGGAAATATTATAAGACCATCATTAAAAAATAGAACTAGATCAATAACAATTTGTTATAAAACCCCAACCCGTTTAGATAGTTCAATATATGAACAGATTTTAGATGAAGCAATGAAACATACAGGAGTACCTACAGAGGGTGATTATATATCTTGGCAATATGGTAAATGGACTGGAAGTGGTGAGGGTAGAATAGAAGGAAACACATATTATTATAATATTACAATTACAGTACTATATTATACAACTTACCAACAAGAAGTAGAAATGAATAGAGTAGTTTCAAATTTATTAAAAACATTAAATTTAAAAGGATCTGAGTATGAGAAAATAACAACAATTTATAATTATATTTGTAGTAATGTTAAATATGATTATGATCAATCATCAGATGTTTTCAAACATACAGCATATGCAGCTTTAATAAATAAAAAAGCGGTTTGTCAAGGATATGCACTATTGTTTTATAGACTAGCATTAGAAAGTAAAATAGATGCTCGCCTTATTGCAGGAATAGGTAATGGCGGACCACATGGTTGGAATATAGTTAAAATAGGAAACCAATATTATAATCTTGATTCAACGTGGGATGCTGGATATGCAAATGGAAAGTATAGATATTATTTATTATCAGAGAATAATTTTACAAATCATACAAGAGATAGTGAATATTCAACAAGCGATTTTTATAAAAAATATCCAATGGCAACAGAAAATTATACAACATTAATACAGGTTAATGGTGTTTGGAGAATGGTAGAAAGCGGAAATGTATTATATAATTATAATGGAATAGGAACAAACTCAAATGGAACATGGTATATAAAAAATGGTACAATAGATTTTACGTATACAGGAACATGTATAGACAATGGAAAAACATATGTAGTGCAAAATAATAAAGTAATGACAAACTATAATAAAGTAATGTTAGTAGACAATGTATGGAGAAAAGTAGAAAATGGAGTAGTAAATTATAGCTATACAGGAATAGGAAACAATGAAAATGGTAGTTGGTATGTAAAAAATGGAGAGGTAACATTTAGAGATACTCTAACAAGCTTTGAAGATAATAAAGCATATATAGTAGAAAATAGTAAAGTAATTGCAGTTGTTGCAAAAGATGCAACCGGATTAATGGTAATAAATAATAAGTGGAGAAAAGTAGAAAACGGAGTAGTAAAGTACAATTATGAAGGAATAGGAACAAATTCAAACGGAACATGGTATTTAAAAAATGGAACAATAGATTTTACGTATACAGGAACATGTATAGACAATGGAAAAACATATGTAG
>CANEMG010000062.1 GCA_947428535.1 uncultured Clostridium sp.
AAAGTGATTTGCAGTTTAAAAAAGTATTAATAAATCATCCAAATATGAATATAAGATTAATAAGAATACTAATTATATTTACTTTTGCTGTTTTGGGAATGTTAGTAAAAGAAAATAAAATAGATACTTTAGAATATAATAGTAATTCTAAATGTCAAAAAAATATATTTTTATTTATACTATTTTTGGTGTGTGTTGCAGTATTCACATATGTTATAAAACAATATGAAACTGAAAAATTTTGGGTAGAAAAAGATGAAATAAATAAAGAAGACTCAATATTAATGCAAACAGAAGCAATTATAAATGGTCAAATTGCTCTTATGGAAGAGCCATCATCAGAACTTAAAGATATGGAAAATCCATATGATAGTACTAAAAGAGGAGAAGAAAATATACCATATTTATATGATGTAGCATATTATAATGGAAATTATTATAATTATTTTGGTATTGCACCAATTATTACAATGATATTGCCTTTTAGATTAATAACAGGATGTTATACACATATGTATGTTTTTAATATCTTTTATATGCTTATCTCTATTTTGGCATTATATACTTTATATAAAAAAATAATAGAAAGATATATAAAGAAAATATCATTATGTAATTTTTATTTGGGATTTTATGCAATACTATTTGGATCAAATATTTTTACATTATTACGAGGTGCTAAATATGATATAGTTGTAACTTCAGGAATTGCCTTTTTACTTATTTCAATGAATCTTGCAATTTCAATTTATGATAAAGAAAAAACTAAATATTTAAAGTTAATATTACTTGGAATTACTACAGGATTAATTGTTTTGTCTAAACCTAATTTAATTATATACTATTTATTTATTCTAATACTATGCTTAATTAGTATGAGAAAGTTAAGTTTAAAAGAAAAAATTAAAAATAGTATATTTATTTTTATACCACTTGGAATACTTGCTATTTTTCAAATGTTTTTAAATTATATAAGATTTGATAGTATTTTTGAATTTGGAGCTAAATATCAATTAACAGGTTTTAATATGATATCATGTATGTCTATAACATTTGGAAAAATATATGCTGGATTAGTTGAATATACTTTTAAAACTCCAGCTATAAATCCATTAAAATTTCCATTTATATTTATAAATACAGATGTATCTCATATATCAATAAATGAAATTTGTTATGAAAATAGATTGATTGGATTAATTGCAATACCAATATTATACGCATATTTTTTAAAAAGAAATGTTATGAAAAAAGCTAAGGAGCCAGAATTAAACCTATTTGTTGAAATATGTATAATAATATCTGTATTTTCTATTATAATAAATACATGTTTAGGTGGAATTTGTGAAACTTATAGTATTGATTTTAAGTTAATATTAGCAATAGGAGCAGTTCTAATATTACTTAAATGGATAGAATTAAATGAAAAAAATGAAGATATAAATAAAATATTCATATTATTATGCGTTGCAACAATTCTAATTATGTTACCTATAAGTTTAACAACAGAAGGAAATTTCTTAACAAATTTTGCAAGTGATACAACAGTATTTTTTAAAAATATATTTGAGTTTTGGAGTTAGTAAAATTAGTATTATAAGGAGATATAAATGTTAGGGATTGTAATTGCAGTATTATCATCATTTTTTATGGCAGAAATGCAAATACTTTTAAAGAAAAGTTATAAAGAATTAAACTCTTCTGTTGCGTATTTTTTTGATATGCTTTTTGGACTAATTATATGGATACCAGTAGGAATTTTATTTGGTGCAACATTAGAAGGAATACGTAAATGTTTATTATATGCAATTATTTCTGCAATACTGTCTGAGGCATTAGTATTTTATGCATTATCAAAAGGAAATTTAAGTGTTACTACAGTTATAATTGCAACTTATCCTGTATATACATTATTATTTTCATTTTTAATAAATAATGAAAAATTAACTTTAATACAAATAATATGTGTTTTAATTACCATTTTAGGTACTATTTTAACTGCATTTGATTATAATTTTAAGGTAAAAAATCTTAAAAATATTTCTATTATAATACCACTCATAGCAGCTATTGCAATAGGATTTTCAGATACATTAACTAAAGTAATAATAGATGAAACATCTTCATTTAATTTTTTAGTTGCAATCGCAATTGTTCAAATTCCTGTTGCAATTATATATTTAATTTTAACTAAGCAAAAATTTAAAACAATTTTAGATGATTTAAAGGCAGGAGTAAAAGAATACAAATATTCTATAATAGGTTCTTTATTAAATGTATTAGGAACAGGATGTTTATTAGTGTCATTTAATTATACATATGCTTCTATTGCATCACCGCTAACTGCTATTTATACTCCATTAGTTTTAATTTATTCTTTTGCAGTTTTAAAAGAAAAAATAAGTAAAGTTAATTTGATTGGTGTAGTATTAGCTTTAATTGGTGCATTTGGAATAATAGTAATTGGATAGTTTTATGTATACATATATAGTAGATGAGAGAAAATAGAGTCTTATATAATATTTGATGCTTAGATTGAATATATAGCTTTTAGATATACAAGTTTAAATATGATTGACTTTAATATAAAGATTTTATATAATGACTAAAGTATAAAAGTCTTTAGAGAGGAGTCAAAATTGAATTTTATAGAAGAAAGAATGAAAAGAGCAAAAAAAGAAATAAAGAAAATTGTGTTACCAGAAGCTAGTGATTTAAGAACAATTCAAGCTACAGCAAAAGTTTTAGCAGAAGGATATGCAGAAATTGTTTTAGTAGGAGATGAAAATGCTATTAATAGAGTAGCAGAAGAAAATGGATTAGATATAAGCAAAGCAAGTATAGTAAATCCATTAAAAACTGAAAAGAGTAAAAATTATGCTGAAAAATTATATGAATTAAGAAAAGCAAAAGGTATGACACTAGAGCAAGCAGAAGAATTAGTAAAAGATGAAGTATATTTTGGAATGATGATGGTAAAAGAAGGAGAAGCTGATGGATTAGTTTCTGGAGCTATTCATTCAACATCAGATACATTAAGACCAGCACTTCAAATTTTAAAAACAGCACCAGGAACAAAACTAGTATCAGCCTTTTTTTTTATGGTTGTGCCAGATTGTGAATATGGAGAAGATGGAGTATTTGTATTTGGAGACTGTGGATTAAATCAAAATCCAAATGCAGAAGAATTAGTAGAAATAGCATATTCATCAAGTAAAAGTTTTGAACAATTAGTAGGAAAAGAATCTAAAGTTGCTATGCTTTCATATTCAACTAAAGGAAGTGCAAAATCAGAACTTACTCAAAAAGTAATTGATGCAACAAATATGGTAAAAGAAAAATACCCAGAAATGAAAGTAGATGGAGAATTACAACTAGATGCAGCAATAGTACCAAGTGTTGGAAAAAGTAAAGCACCAGATAGTGATATTGCAGGAACAGCAAACACACTTATATTCCCAGATTTAGATGCAGGAAATATTGGATATAAATTAACTCAAAGACTAGGAAAAGCAGAAGCTTATGGACCTCTTTGCCAAGGTATTGCTAAACCAGTTAATGACTTATCTAGAGGATGTTCAGCAGAAGATATTGCAGGTGTAGTTGCTATTACAGCTGTACAAGCTCAAAATGATTAATAACTTCGCATTACTACGTTAGAATTCAATAAAAATTTTAATTACATACAAATTGTATGTGCATAAAATTTTTATTAAATTCTGCCTTGTATTGCTTGTTCTGAATCATTTTTAATATTAATAAAATATTATTAAATAATAAAAAAATGGAGGATTAAAATGAAAATATTAGTAATTAATTGTGGGAGTTCATCTTTAAAATATCAATTAATAGATATGGAAGGTGAAAAACTTTTAGCTAAAGGAAACTTTGAAAGAATAGGAGAGAAAGAAGCATTTGTTACACATAAAGTAAATGGAGAAAAATATGTTATAAATGCACCTGTAATGGATCACGAAGAAGCTTTAAAAATAGTTCTTGAACAATTAGTACACAAAGATTATGGTGTTATAAAAGATTTATCAGAAATTTCTGCAGTTGGACATAGATTAGTTCATGGAGGAGAAATATTTGACAAATCAGTTATTATAGATGAAGAAGTTATTGAGAAATATGCTTCATGTTCAAGTTTAGCACCACTTCATAATCCAGCAACAATACTTGGAATAAGAGCCTGCCAAAAAGCTATGCCAGGAGTTCCAATGGCAGGAGCATTTGATACAGCATTTCATCAAACAATGCCAAAAGAAAATTATATGTATCCAATTCCTTATGAATTTTATGAGAAGTATGGAATAAGAAAATATGGATTTCATGGAACTTCACATCAATATGTTTCTAAAAGAGCAGCAGATTTAATAGGAAAACCAATAGAAGACTTAAAAATTGTTACTTGTCATATTGGTCAAGGAGCATCAATATGTGCTATAGATGGAGGAAAATCTATAGATACATCAATGGGATTATCACCACTTGGTGGAATAGCGATGGTAACACGTTCAGGAGATTTAGATCCATCAGTTGTAACAGAAATAATGGAAAGAGAAAATTTAACAGCTAAAGAAGTAAATACATTATTAAATAAAAAATCAGGATTATATGGAATGACAGGTCTAAATCCAGATTTTAGAGAAATAGAACTTGCTTCTTATGAAGATGATAAACCAAAAGCAAAAGTTGCAATAGAATTATTTACAAAAACAATTGCACAATTTGTTGCTAAATATGCTGTATCTTTAAAAGGAGTAGATGCAATTGTATTTACTGGTGGTATTGGAGAAAACCAAATAAATATTAGAAAGAAAATTGCTGAAAACTTAGAGTGGATGGGATTAAAAATAGATTTAGAAAAAAATAATGTAAGAAGTGAAGAAACAAAAATTTCTTCAGATGATTCTAAAATATTAGCATATGTAATTCCTACAGATGAGGAAATGGTTATAGCAAGAGATACAAAAGCATTAGTAGAATCTAATTAACAAAGAAAGGAAATTAATTACTTATGAAAATATTAGTTTTAAATTGTGGAAGTTCATCTTTAAAATTTCAACTTATAAATACAGAAAATAATGAAAGAATGGCAAAAGGAAATTTTGAAAGAATAGGTGGAATGAAAACTACTCTTAATTTAAATATACGAGGAAAAAAAGAAGAATTATTGCATATAGCAAGGGATTTTGATGAGGCTATAGAATTTGTTTTAGAAGTTTTACAAAAGCCAGAATATGATTTAATAAATAATTTATCAGAAATACAAGCAGTAGGACATAGAATTGTACATGGTGGAGAGATGTTTAGTCATTCTGTAGTAATTGATGATGAAGTTATAGAAGAAATAGAAAAATGTATTGATTTAGCGCCACTTCATAATCCAGCAGGAGTATCTGGAATAAAAGCAGCAAAAAAAGTCTTACCAGATGTGCCAATGGTAGCAGTATTTGATACAGCATTTCATCAAACAATGCCTTCTAAAGCATATGTATATCAAATACCATATAGATATTACACAAGTTATAAAATTCGTAAATATGGATTCCATGGAACTAGTCACAAATATGTGTCAGAAAGAATAACTGAACTTGAGGGAGATAATAAAAAAGTTATAAATTGTCATTTAGGTCAAGGTGCTTCAATATGTGCTATAGACTCTGGAAAATCAATAGATACAAGTATGGGGCTAACACCACTTGCTGGTATACCAATGGCTACTAGATGTGGTGACATAGATCCTGCGATTATACCTTATATAATGAAAAGAGACAATTTAGGACCAGAAGATATAGAAGAAATTTTAAATAAACAAGCAGGAGCATGGGGATTGTCTGGAGTTTCAACAGATTTTAAAGATATTGAAGATGGATTTGATATGGGAGATCAGAGATCTATTTTAACCTTAGAAAATCAAGCATATAAAATAGCTCAATATATTGGGCAATATATGATTTCTCTTGGAGGATTAGATGTTTTAACTTTTGCTGGTGGTGTAGGAGAAAACGGTATAGAAACTAGAGAAAGAGTTTGTAAATATTTAGAACCTTTTGGCTTGAAATTTGACTTGGAGGCTAAT
>CANEMG010000063.1 GCA_947428535.1 uncultured Clostridium sp.
ATTATATCAACAGGATATTCAGGAGCACCAAGAGGAAGAATAAACTGCTCAGATTTAGGGTATTGTATAAAAAAGAAATTATTACCAAATAAAAGACATGGAGGATATGATGCTTGTAGATCTGTACATAGTGAACAAAATGCGATAATAAGTGCATCAAGGCAAGAAATGATAGGAGGAACACTATATCTTTCTGGATATAGAACAGAAAGTCACGAATATGAAAAAGGAGCAGCACCATGTTTAATGTGTAGAAAACTAATAATAAATGCAGGATTAGAAGATGTAATTGTGCGTGTAAATAAAACTGAATATAAAATTTATACCATAAAAGAGTGGGTAGATAATGATGAGTTTTTAAATGGACAATTAGAATATTAAAATATGTAGTTATATAGAAAAAGTGATAATGTATTATTGCTTTAAAGAGGTTTTAAATTGAAAGAGAAAATTTTAAAAAATAGAAATTTAGTAGATACAATTATTTTAGTTTTAGTGGGATTTTTATTATGCATTCCACTTTTAAGCTCAAATATTAATATATATGCAGATGATGGGATTCAACATATAGCAAGAGCATTTGGAACTTTAAAAAGTATAATAGAAGATGGTTTATATCCAAATGTAATTTCATCATTTTCAAATAATTTTGGGTATTCTTGGAATTTATTTTATGGACCACTATCAACATATGGAATAATTATTGTAAATTTTATATTCAAAAATTTTATAGTATCTTATAAAATTTTTGCTTTTATATGTCTAGCATTGTCTGGAATTTTTATGTATAAGTTTGCTTTTAAATTAACTAACAGTAATAATGCCTCAGTATTAATATCAATATTATATATGACATTCCCATATCATTTAACAGATTTATACTTTAGAAATGCAGTAGGAGAATTTGCATCATTTATATTTATACCATTAGTTTTTTTAGGATTATATAATTTGTTTTATACTGAAGATAATAATTATTATTTAGGAATGGGAGCAATTGGTTTAATACTTACACATAATATTTCAAGTTTAATAGTTGCAATATTTAGTTTGTTTTATATAGTTTTCAATTTAGAAAAAATAAAAGAATCAAGAGTAAAAAAAGGTTTAATAATAAATATAGTGTTTATACTTCTAATAACAAGTTTCTTTTGGATTCCAATGTTAGAAACAAAAATTCATACTGATTATAGAGTTTATGAAACAGAATCTATGTCAACACCAGAAAGTACAGCAAATAGCGGATTAAAAATAAATCAACTTTTTGTAACACAAAATAATGGATCATATATATTTGAATTAGGACCACATATAATTATAATGTTAGCATTATCTATAATGGGAGTTAGACATATAAAATCTGAGATTAAAGAGAATTATATAATGTTTTTAATTTCTGGATTAATTTCATTATGGATGTCAACAAAATATTTCCCATGGAAATACTTGCCATATGAGGTATGTATTATTCAATTTCCCTGGAGAATGCTTATGCTATCAGGATTTTTCTTTAGCTTAGTTTGTGGAATAAATATTTATACAATAGTAAAAAAATTTAATTATAAGGATGTAGTGGTAATATCATTAATTGCTGTAGGATATACTGCAATATTTTTACAATTTATTCCAAAAGATAATATTACAAATATAGATAAACTAGTACTTGGAGATTTTTCAGGAAGAGAAGTAGAAGTTGTAGCAGGGGCGGGAAAAGGAGAGTATCTGCCAAGCAAAGCATATGCTGATAGATTTTATATTGCGACAAGAGAAGATAAGATTTTTATTCTTGAAGGAAATGCAGAAATAGAAAATGAATTCAAATTTGGAAAAAGTTTAACAGCAAAAATTAAAACTTTTGAAGATGATTATACAGTATTTGAATTACCATATATATATTATCCTGGTTATGAAGTAAGAATTGATGGAATGATTGCAGAGACTTTTGAAACAGAAAAGGGTTTTTTAGGCTTTGTTATGGGAAAAGAAGATACTGCAGAAGTTACAGTAAAATATACAGGAACTAAATCTATGAAAATATCAATGTTTATATCTTTTATATCTGCAATTGTTTTTTCTATATATGTGTGGAAAAAACACTAAAACATTGAAAAATGAAGAAAAACAGAGTATAATAACATAATGTTAATAAAATGGGGGAAGAAAAAATGGCAAAACCAATAGTAGCAATAATAGGAAAACCAAATGTTGGAAAATCAAGATTTTTTAACTATGTAGTAGGTCAAAGAATATCTATAGTAGAAGATACACCAGGAGTTACAAGAGATAGAGTTTATGCAGAAGCATCTTGGAGAGATAGAGAGTTTACATTAATAGATACAGGGGGGATTGAACCTGAATCAGAAGATATAATAGTTTCTCAAATGAGAGAACAAGCGAGTATTGCTATAAATGTTGCAGATGTAATATTATTTATGACAGATATAAGGCAAGGTGTAACTGCAGCAGATACAGAAATATCTACAATGCTTAGAAAATCAAATAAGCCAGTAATTTTAGTATGTAATAAAGCAGATAATTATGGTGAGCCTCCAGCAGAAATTTATGAGTTTTATAATTTAGGAATAGGAGAACCTCATCCAATATCTGCTGCTAATGCTATAGGAATAGGTGATTTATTGGATGCTATATATGAAAAATTGCCTCTTAAAGATGAAAATGAGAGTGATGATGAAAGAATTAAAGTGGCAATAATAGGAAAACCAAATGTTGGAAAGTCTTCATTAGTAAATAAAATTTTAGGAGAAGAAAGAAGTATAGTTAGTAATATTGCAGGGACAACTAGAGATGCAATAGATTCACAATTTGAAAATAAGTATGGAAAATATACTTTTATTGATACAGCAGGAGTAAGAAAAAAAGCTAAAGTAAATGAATCTATAGAAAAATTTAGTGTAATGAGAACATTATTTGCTATCGAAAGATCAGATGTATGCCTAGTTTTAATAGATGCTTTAGAAGGAGTTACAGAGCAAGATGCAAAAATACTTGGAGAAGCACATGAAGCAGGAAAAGGAATTATAATTGTAGTAAATAAATGGGATGAAGTAGAAAAAGAAACTGGTACATTAGAAAAGTATAAAAAAGAAGTATATAATCAAATTTCATATGCATCATATGCACCAGTAGTATTTATATCAGCTAAAACTGGTCAAAGAGTAGATAAATTATTTGAAATGATAAATAATGTAGCAAAAGAAAATTCAAAAAGAATATCTACATCTGTAATAAATGAAGTAATAAATGAAGCAATAGCAATAGTTCAACCTCCAACAGATAAAGGAAGAAGACTAAAAATTTTATATGGAACTCAGGCAAGTACAAAGCCACCAACCTTTGTAATATTTGTAAATAATAAAGAATTATTCCATTTTTCATATCAAAGATATTTAATAAATTGTTTTAGAAATAATTTTGGGTTAGAAGGGACACCAATAAGATTAATTATAAGAGAAAAAGCAGATTAAATTAATCCACTTTATATTGCTTTTTGTGCACTTAGTGTATATAATGCATTCATAGAAAGAAAGGAATAAAAATTATGATAGTATATGTAATAATGGGAGTAATAGCTTATTTAATAGGAAGTTTAAATATTTCTATTTTTA
This sequence comes from uncultured Clostridium sp., assembly GCA_947428535.1. GTDB lineage: Bacteria > Bacillota > Clostridia > TANB77 > CAG-508 > Scatovivens. The sequence continues at coordinate 3,627 of CANEMG010000063.1, forward strand.
TAAGTAAAAAAATGGCAGGTTTTGATGTAAGAGAAAAAGGTAGTAAAAGTACGGGAGCAACAAATGTATTAAGAACTGTTGGAAAAAAAGCAGCAGTTATAACACTTGTTTTTGATGCTTTAAAAGGAGTTATTTCAATACTTATAGCTTTACTTATAAGTTTGTTTGCTAAAGAACAAAGTCAAGCAATTTTAGTAGAAGTGGCAGCATTTTTTTCAGTTTTAGGTCATACATTTCCAATATATTATGGATTTAAGGGAGGAAAAGGAGTTGCAACAAGTTTAGGTATTATTCTTTTAGTAAATTGGAAAATAGGGTTAATATGCTTAATATTTGCACTAATAATAATGGCAATTACTAGAATGGTTTCACTAGGTTCAATTTCAGCAGCAGTATTATTTGCAGTTTTAATATTATTTATAAGAGATTCTTATATAGTAAATTATGAATTTAACTTTATAATATTTGGAATTTTATTAGCAGTTTTAGTTATTTTTAATCACAGAACAAATTTAAAAAGAATTATATCTGGAACAGAAAACAAATTGAATTTTAGTAAAAAAGAAAGTAATAATAAAAGCGATGAAAATAAAGTTGAAAAAGAAGAGAATTCAGAGAGTATAGAAAAAGAGCATACAGAAGATGAAAATAAAGATTAAGAAGGAGAATATAAATGAAAAAAATAGCAATAATAGGTAGTGGAAGTTGGGGAACAGCATTAGGAATATATTTAGCTAAAAATGGTAATAAAGTAAAAATGTGGTCATTTAACGAAGAAGAAAAAAATTTAATTAATAATGAAAGAAAGTGCTTATTTTTACCACAAGCTAAAATACCAGATGGAGTAGAATGTTCAGTTGATTTTAAAGAAGTGTTAGAAGATGCAGAACTTGTACTTCATGTAACACCATCTAAGTTTGTTAGAAATACTATAAAACAGTATAAAGAATTTATAAAAGATAATCAAATGATCATAATGTGTTCTAAAGGATTTGAGGCTGAAACGGATTTAACTTTAGATGAAGTTATAAAAGAAGAAATGCCAAATGTTAAATATGGAATTCTTTCAGGACCAAGTCATGCAGAGGAAGTCTCTTTAGACATTCAAACAGCTTTAGTAATAGCTTCAGAATATGATGAAGTAAAGGAAAAAGTTGTAGAAGCATTTGCTAGTCCAATTATCAGAATATATACATCAAGTGATGTAAAAGGGGTAGAGCTAGGTGGAGCACTTAAAAATATTATTGCTTTTTGTGCAGGTATATCTGTTGGATTAAATTTAGGAGATAATACTTTTGCAGCACTTGCTACAAGAGGACTAGTGGAAATTTGTAGATTAGGAACAGCTATGGGCGGAAAAGAAAAAACTTTTTATGGGCTAACAGGATTAGGAGATCTAATAGTAACTTGTGGAAGTGAACATAGTAGAAATAGAAGAGCAGGAAAGATGATAGGTCAAGGACACACAATTGAAGAAACTAAAAAAGAAGTAGGTATGGTTATAGAGAGTATAGATAATATTGATGTAGCATATAAACTTGCAAAAAAATATAATATCGAAATGCCAATAGTAAATGCAGTTTATGATGTTTTATATAATAATTTAGATCCTAAAAAAGCAGTAGAAAACTTAATGACAAGATCTCTAAAAGAAGAATAAAAAATTTTAAGTTTTGATAAAATATAAAATTATAAAGAATAAAGGAGGAATCAAAATGGATTTTTTAAACAAATTAGGAAAAAAAGCAAGTGAAACATATCAAGTAACTAAAGAGAAAGCAACTAATTTATCAGAAGAGATAAAAATAAGAGGAAAAATTAGCGAGTATAAAGATAAAATTGAAGAAAAATATACTGAAATAGGAAAAGAAGTATATAATCAAATTAAAGAAGGAAAAGATGTTTCACAAGATATTATAATTTCAAAATGTGATGAAATAACAATATCACAAGAAGAAATTTCAAAATTAAAAGAACAACTATTAGCAATAAAAAAAGTAAAAAAATGTATAAAATGCGGAGCTGAAATATCTATAGATTCTGAATTTTGTTCAAAATGTGGAAAAGAGCAACCTAAAACAGAAAAAGTTGAAATAAAAGAAGAACCTAAAGATGTTAAAGAAGCAGAAGTAATTGAAGTTCAAAATGTAGAAAAAACAGATAATAATGAAGAAAATAAGGAATAGAAAATGAAATTAGTAGTACAAAGAGCATTAGAATCTAAAGTAGAAGTTGATAATAAAGTAGTTGGAAAAATAGATAAAGGCTTTGTAGTTTTATGTGGAATAACTCATACAGATACAGAAAAAGAAGCCGATATTTTGGCTAGAAAATTATGTAATTTAAGAGTTTTCGAAGATGAAAATGGAAAAATGAATTTATCTATAAAAGATAGTGGTGGAGAGCTTTTAATAATTTCACAATTTACTTTATATGCAGATA
>CANEMG010000064.1 GCA_947428535.1 uncultured Clostridium sp.
AATAGGCTCTTCTATAAAAGTAGTATCTTCTTCAAGAACTTCTTCATTAACTTCATCGAAAATAGGCTCTTCTATAAAAGTAGTATCTTCTTCAAAAGCTTCTTCGTTAACTTCTTCAAAAATAGGTTCTTCTATAAAAGTAGTATCTTCTTCAAGAACTTCTTCATTAATCTCATCAAAAGAAGGTTCTTTTTCAGAATCTAAAGAAGTGTTATCTAAATCATTTTCAGAAGAGTCATTTTCTAAATAAGATAATAATTCTTCTAATAATTCATTTTTTGTATTTTGGTTAGTCTCAAAATTTGTATTTGACATATTATTATTTTCATCAATACTGTCTTGCTTTTGAGTTTCTAAGTTTGTGATTCTATCAGAAAGGGTAGAGATAGTTTGGTTAAATGTTTTTAATAACTTTTCTATTTCTGAGCTTTCAGTATTATTAGTTTCAATGTTTTCGTTATCTATAGTATTTTCAAATTCATCATATTCTGTATTAATATCAGCAACAGTGATATCTTCATTTTCTGTTTTTTCAATATTATTCTCTAGATCATCTTCTAAATCATTTTCTAAGTCATCTTCTAAGTCAGTATTACTAATTAAATCATCAACTATTTCATCATATAAATATGATTCATCTGTAGTAGAATCAGTTATTATATTTGAATAATCGACATCATAACCAAGGTCAGAAGAAGTATTATAAGTAACTATATCTGACTTAACATCTGGAATAGCAATAGTAGAAGCTGGTTCAGCTAACACTGTAGGTTCTTCTTTTGCTATATTATTTAAATTGTTTTCAGTATTATTTATATTATTAGGTATATTAAGTGAAGGCATTTCTAATTGTTTTATAGAATTTTTAATTTCACCTTCAGTATTAATTATATTTGAATCTTCAAAAGTAAATTTTTTAAAAATTGATGATTTTGGAGATTCAGTATTTATTATTTTATTTTCTGCTATATCGCTTTCTAATTGAATAGAAGTATTAATTCCATCAGCAGATTCTTTATATTTTTTATCAGTTGTTTTATCAAAATTATTATTGTCTGAATCAGTAACAATTTCATCAACTATTTCAACATAGTCATCACTGTTTGAATCAGTAATAATTTCATCAACTGTTTCGACATATTCATCGTTGTCTGAATCAGTAATAATTTCATCAACTGTTTCAACATATTCATCGTTATCTAAATCAGTAGCAACATCACTAACTGTTTCAATAACATTTTCTGTATCTAAATTGTTATTAGTTTCTTCTGTATCATTTTCTATATTTGTTACATTTATAGAAAATTTTTCGAATACAGATGGTTCATAGAAGAAAGGAGAGTTTTGGTTTACGGAAGTATCTACTACATGAGTTTTAGAAGAAGTTTTAGCAACATCTTCGATTTGTTCATTTTTTACAGCATCTACAGATTTTGTAGTTTTTAAGAAATCAGAAGTTTCTGAGATTTCTGGTTGGATAGAATTAACTGAATCATCTCCTAAATTTAAATGTAATGTTCTTTTTTTCTTTTCAGTATTTTGTTTTTGTGAAATATTACTTTTTGTAATAGGAGTATTTTCAATCGAATTTTCTTTTATATTTTTTGTAGTTGACTTCACTGTAATATCCTTAATATTCCTTTTTATTGCCATTTTTTATATCCTCCATCTCGATAAAATAATTAAAATTATCCTACGATTATACGTTGTATTATAATATAAGTAAAAAAAAAAGTAAATGGATTTTTTGGCAAAAAATGACAAAAAATATTTCTTTTTTGTTACAAAAATATTACAAAAATTTACAAAAATGATATATAAAATTTGTTGAACATAAAAAAAATGAATGTTATACTAAAAAAGTAAATATAAAAACAAAAGAAGGAATAGAAATGAAAAAAATATTTAAAATTTTAAGAAATCTAATAATATTTGTGTATATGTTACTTATAATTTCAATCATAATTTCAATACTATTTTATAATGATCATGGTATAACAGAATTAGGAAATTATACAATAATGACTGTAAATGATGAAAATTTACAATCTAAATTTTCACCTGGAGACTTAGTAATAGCTAATAAAAATGATGAATCATCTATTAAAGTAGGAGATGAAGTATTATTTTATAAAGCAAATTATGAAAAAGGTCTAATACAATATTCTAAGATAAGTAATATTGATAGTATTAATGATAATGAATATGAATATACATCAGAGGATAGATATAGTTTCCAAAGCACAGAACTTATAGGAAAAACTGATACAAGCATAGTAGTACCTAAAGCGGGAATGGTTTTGGATGTATTACAATCTAAACAAGGATTTTTCTGCTTAGTTGTAATACCATTAGTAATTACATTTATTTATACATTAAGTTTAGCAATATTTGAAGTAAAAGGGAAAAAAGGCAATAAGAAAATAGATTCTGATATAGAACAAAAAGAGAATATTGTAAATGATAAAAAAGAAGAAAAAATAGAAAACGATTTAGAAAATAAATTAGAAGAATTATGTGATATATCAGAAGATAAAGAAATATATACAAATGATGAAGAAATAAGTGATGAAATAAAAGTAGAAAATTATGAAGATATTGATAGTGTAATAGAAGAAGATACTGACAATAAAATAGAAGAATATGCTTACAATGATAATTATGAAGAAGAAAATAGTGTAGAATCAGAAGAAAATTATCAAGAGCCAGTTCAAACAAACTTAAAATCAATTAGCGAAGAAGAAAGAAAAGCTTTAATTAAAGAAAAACTAAACTCTATGACTGATGAAGAAAAGAAAGCATTAGTTCAAGCCAAATTAAATTCAATGACACCAGAAGAGAGAAAAGCATTTATAGAAGAAAGAAAAAGAAAAATGAATTTAAAATAGGAGGAGAAAAGTGGCAGATTCACCAGAGGTAATAGAAGCACGAGAAAAGACTGATGATAAAAGATTTTATGAAGAAGTAGTAAAAACAAATCCTAGTTTAATAGAATGGGCAAATGAAGAGATAAAAGATAATAAAGAAATAATATTAAATGCTGTTAAAAATGATGGAGGAGCTTTAGAATTTGCAAGTGATAGACTTAAAGATGATAAAGAGGTTTTGATTGAAGCAGTAAAACAAGCAGGATGGGCATGTTGTTATGCAAGTGAAAGATTAAAAGCAGATAAAGATGTACTTATAACTGCAACTAAAAATGATGGTCAAGTACTGTATTATGCAAGCAAAGAATTAAGAGATGATAAAGATGTAGTACTAAGTGCTGTTGAAAACAAACCAATTATTTTAAAATATGCAAGTTATAGATTAAGAAATGATAAAGATGTAGCTAAAGTTGCCGTTAGTAGAGCAAAGCAAAAAGTTATAGGATACTTAAGTGAAGAACTTCAAAATGATGATGAAATAAAATCATTATTAAATTAAAAATATAGAATAAACCTTTCTTTTTAGAATATATAATTAAAAAGAGAGGTTTATTTTTATGAGAAATTATAATAAAGTAAGTAAGTTTTTAGAAATACCAAGAGAAGTTATTAGCGATATTCCTAAGATTACAGTAACAGGATTTGATGAAATTTTAATTGAGAATTTTAAAGGAATTTTAGAATACGAAGATTTTTTTGCTAGAATAAGTACATCAATTGGAAATATAAATATAAATGGATTTAATTTAAAATTAAATCAAATGACAGATGATGATATTTTAGTTAGTGGAAAAGTAGAAAATATTGATTTTGAAGCAAAGAAATAGAGGGAAAAAGGCTTTATAGGTAAGCTTTATAAAAACCTAAATAATCATAAAGGAAAGAAATAAGATGCTTTTTAGAATTATATATATGTTTCTTGCTGGTTCAGTAAGTATTGTGGTAGAAGGTTTTTTTATAGAAAGATTTTTAAATATATGTAGAAACAAGAAAATTTTTTTACAAGATTTACATAGAGAAAATAATACATACATAAAAGCTAAAATATTAAAATCTGATTTTAAAGAAATAGCTAGTATTGCAAAAAAGACCAAGTGCAAAGTAAAAATAGAAAAGAAATCAGGAGTACCATTTTTTATAGGGAAATATAGAAAAAGAAAAGTTTTTGCAGTTGCTGTTTTAGTAATTGCAATTTTTATTTTTATAATGACTAAATTTATATGGAATATAGAAGTATTAGGAAATGAAAAAATATCTTCTGATGAAATTATAAGTTTAGTAGGAGAATATGGAATTGAAATTGGAAAATTAAAATCCAAAATAGATACAGAAAAAATAAGTAATTCAATAAGACTAAAAAGAGAAGATTTGTCATGGATCGGAATAACAGTTAAAGGAACAAATGCAATTATAACAGTTGAAGAAATAACAGAAAAGCCAGAAATAATTGATAAAAATAACATATGCAATATTGTAGCTAGTAAAGATGCTATTATTTCAAAACTAGTTGTACAAAGTGGTACAGCAAGAGTAAAAGAAGGAGATGAAGTAAAAGAAGGAGATGTTTTAGTAGAAGGAATTATGGAGGGAGAACATACTGGAGCAAGATATGTTAATGCAGAAGCCGATGTTTTTGGTAAAAATTGTTATGAAAAGGAGAAAAAAGAAGAATTTGTACAAAATGAAACAACAAAAACTGGAAATGAAGAGAAAAAGAATGAAATTTGTATAAATAAATTTAAAATAAATTTCAATAAAGGGGTTTCAAAATTTGAAAATTATGATACAATAGTTTCAAGCCGAAAGGTAAAGCTTTTTTCTAATTTTTATCTTCCAATAGAAATAAAAAAAATAACTAATATTGAGCTTGCAAATGAGCAAAAAAAATATTCAGAAGAAGAGCTTAAAGCAAAAATAGAAAAAGAATTAGATGAAGAATTAGAAAAAGAATATGAAATTTCAAAATATGAAGATAAATATAAAAAAAGAGATGTTGTAGTAAATCCTAAAGAAGATGGATTAATTGTAAAAGTAACATATGAAGTTCAAGAAGAAATTGGAATAAAGAAAAATATAGATTAATTTAAGGAGGGCATTTTAATGGCCGAGGAGAGAAGTTTAAAAGTACTGTCTAATGATACCACTTTTTTTAATAAAGTTTCAAATACATTAACAAAATTATTAACACCAACTAAAATTGGTATAAACGGAATGATGATAAACATTAAAAGAAGTAGTGCTATAAAATATTTTGAGCAATATAAGAATGCAGAAAAAATAAATGATGTAGCAAAAAAAGAGCAATTGCAAAAGAGATATGAAGAAAGTTATACACTATATTTAGAATCTATAGATAAACATATAATGGATTCAATATATAAGAAAGTAAAAAACAATATAGCATCTGTATTTGAAAAAAATGCTTTAGAAAATTATTATAATGTAGTTCATCTAAAAGATACAGAATATTTAGAATACAAATATAGAAAGCAAAAGTTTTTGTTAGATTTAGATTATGAAAGTTTATCTGCAGGAAAAAAAGAAAAAACTTTAAATAAATATCAATATATATACATAGAAAAAATGGATGTTATATATAAAGGAATATTAAAAAATTATTCTGTAAAATTAGCAGATGGTATTAGAGCTAAAAGAGTTAACCAAACAGAGCTTTATAAAAAAATATTTGAAACACTTGAAGATTATATAAAAAATATTTTGCCTATAAAGTTTGAAATTGAAGGTACAGAAAAATATGGAAAAATTTTAAAAGAATATGAAGAATATGAAAAATTTACTGTTGGAAAACTAGATGAAAGAGATTTCTTAGAAAAAAATATGATTTTATTAGGATTAAGTAGAGTGTTGTTCACACATAGCCTTCCTCTAGTTGCAGCAGAACAATGTTATAACAAATTATTAAAAGACACAAGAAACATTATATCATCAATAAAAAACAAAGAAAAGAAAGAAGCAACTTATCAAATATTATTAAAATTAATAGAAGATTATAACGTTAAATTGTTATCAAAAAAAGTATATTGGGAAAAAGCGGATGAAAGAGAGGAATATAAGAAAT
>CANEMG010000065.1 GCA_947428535.1 uncultured Clostridium sp.
CTACTTGCTTTTTCAAAGTCTACAATAGCATCTTTTTTTCCTTTAACTTCTTTAGCTATAATTTCTACTATTTTTTCATCTTCTACATTTATACCTTTATCTTTTTCTATTTGTAAAATGGCTGCTCTAACCATTTGAACAGTATTTTTCCTTATTTCATTTTTCTCTTTCATAGCTAATTTTAAATCTGCTAATAATTTTTCTTTTTACATATTATCCCTTCTTTCTTATATAACTTTACTATAAAATAAAATATTTATCAATACTAAAAAAGAGTAATTTAAAATATTTCTATTTTATTACTCTTTAATCCTATTAAGCTTTATAATTTATTTTGCTAAATTAAAATGTTATCAAATCTAAATAACTAAATACTGAAACTTCTACAATTTTTTCTAATAATTCTTTATACTCTTTTATCCTAAAATTTACAAATCCCTCTAGAACTATTTTTTTATTTTCTAATAAATATTCTTTTATTGCTGTTTTTAGAATATCATTTTTATATCCTATCTTTTCATCAGGTAATTCTAATACTTTTTTAGTTATCTCAAAAATGTAGTTTCTTTCTATACTACTTAAATAAAAATAATTTTTTTCAACATTTTTTCTAATCAAATCGTTTTCATAGAATTTTTCTATACACTTTTTTAGAATCAATGCTACTATTTCATAAAATTCATCTATATATTCTTCTTCTAAATAATGTATTATTAAATTATCGTATGTTTTAAATCTATAATTAGACATACATATATTTATTGGTAGTAATTCAAATTGCTGTATTAAAAATTCAATTTTTTCTTCACTAACGGATTTTATACAAATCGATTTCACAGAATACCTCTCTAATGTTTTAGTTTTTTCTTATCTATATTATTCATATTTTTCCATTAGTGTGTTTATCTTATTCAAAAAAATAGAAACTTCTAAATAAATATTTAAAAGTTTCTATTACATGGTTTTATTTTTTATCTGGTTTACTATTATCTATTTGGAAATTTACATGTTCTACTGATTGAGGAAGTTCTACAAACATATAATTATACCAAGTTGAGGATAATACATCTGCAAAAGTTCCATATTTATAAGTATATTTTATAGTTACTTCTGTTTTATCATCATTATATTCAAGCTTATCTATTGAATACATATAGTCTTTAGTTGTATCTTCATATACAACTACTACTGCTAATTTTTTATCATTAAAAAATTCTTCTGTATATGTTTCAGCAAAACTTGATTTTTTAAATGTTACCTTGTTTGTCATTGTATCTTCAACTTTTTTACTATCTGCAAATTTTTTAAAAGATTTGTAATCTTTTAAAAATGTATTTTCTGCTGATGCTCCTGATGTAGTTAAATTATACTCTACTTTAGATTCTTTTTTTAATACTGTAAAACTCAATACTATTATAACGATAACTGCAATTACTGCTATAGCAATAATTGTTGACTTTTTCATACCATTACTTCCCATAAATTTATTTCTCCTTCTTTTGTTACTATAATTATAATAACTTATAATTATTAAAAAAACAAGAAATTTTTATAATTATTTTAGTATATATTTCTTTCTAAATATTACTTATAAACTTATATTAATTCCCTCTGAAACGATATTGGTCATACTATCTATTAAAATATCTATTTCTTTTGGTGTAACAATAAAATTAAAATTATTTAATTGCATTTTATCTACTAATTTATTTTCATCTACCTCTATATCGCAAGAATTTAATGTGTCTATAACAATAGTGGCTGCATCTAAAACTGTTGGAACTCCTAATCCTATTACAGGAACTCCTAATGTGTTTTCTGATAATTCTGCTTGTCTATTTCCTACTCCTCCTCCTGGCACAATTCCTGTATCTGATATTTGAATGGATTTATTTATTCTATCTATATTTTTTGAACATAAACTATCTATTGCAATTACTAACTTTGGTTTTATATTTTGAACTATTCCTTTCACAATTTCAACTGTTTCTATTCCAGTTGTTCCAAGCACTCCTGGAGTTATTGCACTAATACTTCTTGTTTTTTGATCAATAGCATTTGGTAAGTAAATTTTTATATGTCTTGTTATTTCAATATTTTGTACTACTTTAGATCCTAACGAATCTGGTGTTGCATACAAGTTTCCTAGTCCAACTATTAAAATTTCTTCATTACTTTGTACATGTTTATTTACAATTGCAGATAATTCTTTTGAAAAAACATTTATTATTTCTTCTTCTTTTTCTGTTGTTATATTGTTTATTTTTTTCATATCTATTGTTATATAATTTCCCATTTTTCTGTCTAATGCTTTTTCGCCTTCATGATTAGTTATTTTTACTCTAGTTACTGTCGTATCTCCTGTTTTATCCACTTCGCATTCTATTCCATTTATTTCATCTTCTAATTTATTAGCACTTCTATACAAATCTCTTCTTTCAACAGCCATGTCTGTTCTAAAAAACATATTTCAATTACCCCTAAAATGTATTATACATTTTCCTTTCTTTATATTATTAGTATTTTCTTACATTTCAGGTTTTTTATTCATTTCTTTGTAAAGGATTCAAAAAAGATAAGCACCTGATCTAGCGCTTATCTTTTTTTATATTCAATTTAGTTTTATAGTTTTATATTTATCTATTTCTATTTTATCTTCAAATAACTTACCTAATAAATTGTTGTTTTTTATCAAACGTTCTTTTTCTATTTTGGGTAACCTTTTTATTCTATATTCTAATTTAGATGCTAGGACTCTACTTTCCGATTCCCAAACACACTCAAGCTTTTTAGCTGAATGTGTCATAGTATATTTGGCACATTTTTTATCTTTGCTTAAATGCTCTTCAAATCTTCTTTTTATATCTGTTGTCATCCCTGTATATATTGAATTATCTTCACATCTTAACATATATGTATAATACATTTTATTCTTCCCAATTATGAAATACTTCTAATACATCATCTAAGTCTTCTAGATTGTCTATTAATCTTTGCATTTTTTCAGCACCTTTTTCATCTAAAGCTACATATGTACTTGGTACCATTTGTACTCCTGCTTCTAAAAATGTTAAATTATTTTTTGTTAATTCTTCTGTTACTGCTGTGAAGTCACTTGGTGCAGTTGTTATTTGATATACTTCTTCTTCAGCTACAAAGTCTTCTGCTCCTGCTTCAATAGCTATCATCATTAAATCATCTTCACTTAAACTACATTCTGCTCTTACTATTATACCTTTTTTCTCAAACATATATGATACACATCCATTTGTACCTAAGCTTCCACCTGCTTTACTAAACACGTGTCTTACATCTGCTGCTGTTCTGTTTTTATTGTCTGTAGATGCATTTACTATTACAGCAACACCATTGGGTCCATATCCTTCATATGTCATTTCTTCATAATTTTCTGAACTTCCTGCTCCTGAAGCTTTTTTTATTGCATTATTTATTGTATCATTTGGCATATTATTTGCCTTACATTTTGCTATAACATCTTTCAATTTAGAGTTTCCTGCTGGATCAGGACCACCTTGTTTTACAGCTATTAATAATTCTCTTCCTAATTTTGTGAATATTTTTCCTCTTGCTGCATCTGCTTTTCCTTTTTTGGCTTGTATATTATGCCATTTACTATGTCCTGACATGTGAATATCCTCCTTTAATTTTATCTGTATTTTCTAAATTTCGCCTTTTATTTTATCACATTATTTGTTATTTGTGTAGTCTTTTTACAAAATTATTTTTTTCTAATAGGATGTCTTATAACTGTATTTAGTCTGCTTTCATCACATTTTCTAGGATCACTTAAATAAATTTCATGATGATATCTATTACATAACAATTATTTACTTCCATATTTTTTCCTTTGAAATATTATATCATACTATATCTTCTAATTCAGCTTTAGAATGAAATCCAACTGAAACATTTGAGATTTCTCCATCTTTAAATAAAATAAGAGTTGGAATACTTGTAATATTATATTTAATAGCTAAATTTTTTTGCTCATCAACATTTACTTTTCCTACTTTTAACTTATCTTTATGTTCTTCTGCAAATTCTGCAAGTATTGGTGCAAGCATTCTACAAGGCCCACACCAAGTTGCCCAAAAATCTACTAATACTAATTTTTCTTTTTTTAATACTTCTTCAAAATTTTCCTCTGTTAAATTAATTTCTACCATAATATATTTCTCCTTTTAATTTGATTTGTAATAAAGTAAACAATGACAATATCCTTCGAAATTTGGATCTTTTATTTGCTCACGAAATTCTTTACACATACATTTTGTATCTTGTGTTTTTTCCAATCTACAAGGACAATATCCTCCAGTTTTTTTCAATCCTTCTTTAATTGTTTTCACAACCTCTTTATCTTCATTTAATTTTACTGCCATAATATTTACCTCCTAACATTGATCTTGAATATATTCTATCACTTATATTAATTTTATTTCTGTGACTAAGTCACATATAGAAAATTTTTTTTATAAAATTTAGTTACAATACGAAACTATACTTTCTTATTATATAACAAAACTCTCTTAAAAAGAGAGTTTCTTTAGGCTTTCTAAATTTAAAATCTTAACTCCGCCTCTTTGGATTTCAATTATTTCATCTAGTTCAAATCTTTTTAGCATTCTTGATACAACTTCTCTTGCAGTATTTAAATGCTTTGCAATTTGCTCTTGCGTAATTTTTATTTTTAAGTCATTACTTTTTTGATTCTCATTAATTAAAAATAAAGCTAATCTTTTATCAAATTTGTCAAATAGTATTTGTTTAATAACCCACATAACATTTGAAAATCTTTCTGTTATTAATTCATATGTATAACAACGAGCATATATGTTCTGGTTTATTATTTCATTAAAATAACTAACATTAATAAGTATAACTTTACAATCCTCTTCTGCTATCATTAATGTATCAAAAGTTATTTGTTTTATAACACAGTCTGCTGATAATACACAAACATTGCCTTCAGAAAGCTTAAATAATGTTATTTCTCTACCTTCTTCAGAAACAATGCAAGTTCGTATCTCTCCTTGAGTAATAATCATCATACCTAAACATTCATTGTTTTCGCTATGAATAATACTTCCTTTTTTATATTCTCTTATTACTACATTTCTACTTAATTCTTCTTGTTCTTTTGGAGTAAGTTTATTCCAAAATTCTAATTTATTTAAATAATGGTCTTTCATTTTTCACCTAATTTTCTATTTTAATACTAGAGCTCTTTTAGGACAAAAATTTGAACACTTACCACATCTTATGCATTTTTCATAATCGATTTTTGGTGCTTCAAATTCTTTTTGTGATAAAGCTCCTACTGGACAAACATTTACAGCAGGACACTTATGATTTTGAGGACAATTCTCTGTTATTATTTCTAATTTTTTTTCCATATAATAACCTCCTTTAAATATTATTTATTCAATGTTTTTTAGGTCATTACTTTTATTTTGATTTTTTATAAATACTATTACAAGATTTACAAGTAATTTCTAATTCATAACTTTCTAACTTTTTATCAAGTATAGTAATTAGTGGATCATTATCTTTGGCACAACATAATCTGTTTTTTATAGTAATTAAGTCATCATTAGATGCTTTTCCAATTTTACTATCTTCAAAATCTATTAGTATCCTTCCTTCACTTCCACAGTTACATTTATATTTAAACTTTAATTTATCATAAGTTGAATAACATATATACCCTATATTTTCATTACATTTATCACAATATGTCCAACCACCATAATTTGTTGCTAATCTTGTATTTTCTAATTCCTTATTTTTTAAACTTCTTGCCATCTATTTTCTCCTCAATTAATATAAAATTTATTACTTTATATTTATATCAAAAAAATAAGTGTTTTTCAACTGCTATACAAAATTCTATCTGGGTTTGATATTAATTTTTATTAGTATTGTTGGTTAAATATGCTAATAAATTACCATCAACAGTA
>CANEMG010000066.1 GCA_947428535.1 uncultured Clostridium sp.
ATAAATTTATATAATAAATTATTAAATAAATTGTTTAATAATTTATAAATATATTAAATAATTTATAGTATTTTTTTAAATAAATTATTCTCTATTTTTTTATAATAGTTTACTATTTTTTTTAAAAAATGGCTCGTGTTTTTTTATTTTTCAATACACTTTTTTTATTTTTATTTTTTTAAAAAATCATAAATTATTTTTTTCAACACCCTCTTTTTTTATCATTTTTTTAATAAAAAGCATTAACTTTTTTATCAAAAAAATGCAAAAACTTGATTTGTTTTTAATTTTATTTTTTCTATTTATCAAATTATTTTTATAAAAAATTCGCTAGTTTTTTTATCCACATTTTTATCTTCCGGCACGCCTACAAAGGTTATAGGTTTTTGTTTTTTATTAATTAAAAAAACACCTCGTTTTACTTTTTCTTGTGTTTTTATAATTTCAAAATGTTTTTTTATTTTTTATTAAATTATTTTTCAAAAATATATTATTTAAATCCCATTATCTTAACTTTCAACGTTATATAGTGCCAAATTCAACTCTCACAACACTTATGTTTATTGTTCACATATTTTTCCACAATAGTTTTCTTGCTTTTTTATAGTTTTTTTGTATGTTTTTTACACTTGTTTTTAATATTTTATTTCTTAAAAAAGCACAAAAATAATATTTTATTTTTATTTTCTAATTTTATATTTTTTTATTTAAATATCTCTTCTCAAACGCATATATCAGATTTCCATTGATATATGTGCTTTGTAGTACTTTTCCACATCTTGTTTTTGTATGTTTTTACTAATTTTACCTTACTAATTAATTTTTTTACACGTTTTTTATATACGATTCCTATTTTTGATATTTTATTTCTTTTTTTATTTAACTTTTTTGTTACGTTGCCAAACATTGGTTTTCTATTTTTGTATCGAACATGTTTTCGTTTAGTTTTTTAAAATTATACAAAATTTATTTTTATTTTTTATAATTTATTTTTATTTTTTTATAATATTTTTATATTTTTTATTATATTTTTTATATCTGTTTTACATGTTGTTTTTTTCAAATGTAATCTTTTAGGAAAACCATAAATCTTTTTTTCTTATGATGTTTTTTTATTATCACATAATTATATTATATCTATGTTTCCTTTTGAGAAACATTTGCAATTTTAAGATTAACTTATGCGTTATCTTTCTGTTAATTCGATTTTATACTCTTTTGGAAATTATAAAATAAAAAAATTTCGTAATAAAAAATTATTATTATAAAAAAGGCTAATATCTAATTTAATATTTTAAATAATTTTTATGTAATTGTTATTAAAACAAAAAATAAAAGTGCACAAAAAAATTGTACACTTATTAAATATTATATATTAATTTCATAAAACATTTTACTAATAATTACTTTATAATTAAGGTAACCAACTTTTACTTTTTAAAACATACTTTCAATTTTATATAGCAACTTTATTAATTGAGCTCAAAATTGTCATATTCAAAAATTTATATTAACCTTACACATTTATCATATAAAAATTTAAAATGGCTTATTTTTTATTCTTAAGCTATTTAATCTGTATACTTTTTACTTCAATATAAAAAAATAGGAAACCTTTAGGCTCCCTATTTTTCTTATATATTATTTCTATTTTTAGCTATAAAATTTTTAGTTTGTTCTGCAATCTCTAACGCATACTTTTCTTCTTCAGATA
Source organism: uncultured Clostridium sp. (assembly GCA_947428535.1). Taxonomy (GTDB): domain Bacteria; phylum Bacillota; class Clostridia; order TANB77; family CAG-508; genus Scatovivens. The sequence goes on from CANEMG010000066.1 coordinate 1,715, forward strand.
ATTGATATGATGATCTGCCTCCTTTAACTGGTTTAGCATATATATTTGATGATTCTGATCCATATAATCCATTTAAAACAACCCCTGTATCATTACCATCTAATAAAGCCATTGCAAAACTTAAATCACTTCCTACATCTTTAAAAGCATTGTATCTTACCAATCCTACTTTTTGTATACAAGAAGCCATATCACTATCTAACTTTGTATAATAAGCTTTAATTTCAGAATTATCTCTTTTTATTTCTTTAACATCTTTTAAATAATCTCTCAACATTTCATCTAGATTAGAGCCACTTCCAAGTTTTTTCATAAATCTTATATATTTTAAATTTACTCCAATTAGCAAGATTATGTTAACTATAGTTGTTATTATCAATATTATATTTGTTGTGAGTAACCCACTTGCAAAATTCTCACTTTCTAAAAGCACTGCTATATTATCCATATTATCACTTCCTTATTTTATTAAACTTAAAATTCTTTCTAGATCATCGTTTGAGCTATATTGAATTATTATTTTTCCTTTTCTTTCACCAGCATCTAATTTCACTTTGGTTCCAAAAAATCCTTGAAATGTGTCTTCTATATCTCTATAAATAGGTATGTATCTATCATTTTTCTTGCTCGCTTTTTTTCTTACTTTCATTTTCTTTTCAGCTTCTCTAACAGAATCTCCTGATTCTATTATATAAGTTGCCATTTGAAACTGTCTTTCTGGATCATCAATAGACATCAATGATTTACAATGTCCTTCTGTTAGTTTACCCTCTAAAGCCAAATTTATTACTCTTTCATCAAGATTTAATATTCTTACTGTATTAGCTATACTACTTCTACTTTTTCCTAGCTTTTCAGCTACTTTAGCTTGTGTTAAGTTATATTCATCCATTAAAGTCTTTATTCCTCTAGCTTTTTCAATAGGATTCAAATCTTCTCTTTGAATATTTTCTATTAAAGAAATTTCTTGATTTCTCTGGTCATCATCTTCTCTTATTATTGCTGGTATCTCATCAAGTCCAGCTCTTTTAGAAGCTCTCCATCTTCTTTCTCCTGCTATTATTTCGTAATACCCACTTTTTTGACTTACAATTATAGGCTGAATTACCCCATATTCTTTAATAGAATTTGATAAATCTTCTATAGCTTCATCATCAAAAACTTTTCTAGCTTGTCCTCTATTTGGTTCTATTTCATTTATCTTCAATTTTCTTACTAATTCTTCTTCTCTGCTCTCTTCAACTATTGGAGTACTAAACAAAGCATCCAATCCTTTTCCTAATCCTGTCTTTTTTACTGCCATATTTATTCCTCCTCATCTTCTTTTTTACGTAATTCTTCATTTTTTAAAACTTCTCTAGCAAGTTTCTCATATGCCCTAGCACCTTTTGATTTCTCATCATATAATGTTATTGGTAAACCATAGCTTGGTGCTTCACTAAGCTTGATATTTCTAGGAATTACAGTTTTATATACTTTATCTTCAAAGTATCTTTTTACTTCTTTAACAACTTGATTAGAAAGGTTTGTTCTAATATCATACATGGTTAAAACAGCACCTTCTATTTCTAATGTCTTATTTAGATGTTTTTTTACTAAATTAATAGTATTTAATAATTGTCCCAACCCTTCTAAAGCAAAATATTCGCATTGTACTGGTATTAATACAGAATCTGAAGCAGTAAATGCATTTAGAGTAATTAAACCTAAAGAAGGTGGACAGTCAATAATTATATAATCATAATCTTCCTTAACTTCATCTACTTTTTCTTTCAATCGTTGTTCTCTGGACATTTGTGAAACTAGTTCTACTTCTGCACCTGCTAAATCCATATTTGAAGGACATACTTTTAGATTTTTAATAGATGTTTTTCGTAATGTTTCATCTATTTTCATATCATTTATTAATACATCATATAAAGAATCTTGTGTTACTTTTTCTAATCCTACACCACTAGAAGCATTTCCTTGAGGATCTGCATCTATTATTATTACTTTTTTTCCTCTTTTTGCTAATATAGCACTTAAATTTACTGCTGTTGTAGTCTTTCCTACACCACCTTTTTGATTAGCAATTGATATTACTCTTCCCAAAGTAGATCCCTCCTTTATTTTACTGTATAATAATATAAAATTTTTTGCAATATGTCAATTAGTTTTATATATTTAAAGAAATAAATTTCTGTACAAAATTTAGCGAAGCTTCTTTAATATATTACAGAAAATATTAAACATTTTCTATAATATAAAAGAATGTTACACGTGCAACATTCTTACGCAATAGGCTCTTTAAGAGGTTTCCCTTGTCCTCTAGGATATTTACTTGGTGTATGTTTTATTTTTTTAATTATTACTAAATTTCGCTCTACTTCATCTTCTATATTTATATTTTCTATCTTCTCTAATTTACCTCCTAAAATTTCAATCGCTTTCCTTCCTTCAGATAACTCAGTTTCATAATTTGGTCCTTTCATACAAATTGCTAAACCCCCAATTTTTACAAAAGGCAACATATATTCTAATATCGTAGAGAGATTTGAAACAGCTCTTGTTGTTGCAATATCGAATTTTTCTCTATAATCATTTTTATTTGCTAAGTCTTCTGCTCTAGAATGAATTATCTCTAAATTCTTTAATTTTAAATCTTCATTTATATTTCTTATAACATTTAATTTTTTATTTATAGAATCAACTAAGACAATTTTTTTATTTTCATTAACAATCTTTAATGGTATCCCTGGAAACCCTGCACCTGTTCCTATATCAATTATACATTCTTTTCCATCTAAATATTTATTTACTGTAAGTGAATCTAAAAAATGTTTCACAATAAACATTTTTTCATCTGTTATAGAAGTAACATTAATTTTTTCATTCCATTCAATTACTCCAATCATATATTTGTAAAAAATTTCAAGTTGCTTATCATTTACTTCTATTTTATTTTTTACAGCTTTTTCTAAAAACTCTTTTTTAAATTCTTCAAAACTCATATTTTATATCCATTCTTTTATTTTTTTGTCCTTTTATTTTGTTCTAAATATATTAAAAGTACAGAAATATCTGCTGGAGATACTCCAGAAATTCTTGATGCTTGTCCAATTGAATAAGGTTTGTATTTATTTAACTTCTGTCTTGCTTCTAATCTGATTCCTTTTATTGTATTATAATCTATATCTTCTGGTAAATACTTTTTCTCCAATTTTTTGAAACCTTCAACTTGTTTCTTTTGCATTTCTATATATCCTTCATATTTTACCATAATCTCTACTTCTTCTGTTACTTGTCTATCTAAATCTGGTCTATCTTTATCTAATTCTTTTAATGCACTATATGTTATTTCTGTTCTTTTTAACAATTCAGCTAATTTCATTCCAACTGATATTTCAGTTGTTCCTTGCTCTTTTAAAAATTTATTTGTTTCTTCATTTGGTTTTACATTTGTTGTTTTTAATCTTTCAACTTCTTTTTCTATTAAAGCTTTTTTTTCTAAAAACTTTTCATATCTCTCATCAGAAATCAAACCAATTTCATGCCCAATTTCTGTAAGTCTTAAATCAGCATTATCTTGTCTTAATAATAATCTATATTCTGCTCTAGAAGTCATCATTCTATATGGTTCCATTGTGCTTTTAGTAACTATGTCATCTATTAAAACACCTATATAGGCATCAGACCTATCTAAAATTAAAGGCTTCTTTCCTTTAATTTTTTGTGTTGCATTTATACCTGCAATCAATCCTTGTGATGCAGCTTCTTCATACCCAGAAGTACCATTTATTTGTCCTGCAAAAAACATTCCACTAATTGTTTTGCATTCTAAAGAACTTTTTAATTGAGATGGTTCTATACAATCATACTCTATTGCATATGCCGGCCTTGTAAATTCTGCATTTTCTAATCCTGGTAATGTTCTATACATTGCAATTTGAACATCCTCTGGTAATGAAGAACTCATTCCTTGTATATACATTTCATTTGTATCTAAACCGATTGGTTCTACAAATATCTGGTGTCTTTCTTTATCTGCAAATCTAACCACTTTATCTTCTATTGAAGGACAATATCTTGGTCCTGTTCCTTCTATAACCCCTGCATACATTGGTGACCTATGTAAATTTTTTCTTATAATTTCATGTGTACGTTCATTTGTATAAGTAAGCCAGCATGACTGCTGTTCAATCTGTACATCCTTTGAATTTGTCGTATAAGAAATAGGAGTTATATGTTTATCACCAAATTGTTCTTCCATTTTA
>CANEMG010000067.1 GCA_947428535.1 uncultured Clostridium sp.
AAAAGAAAGAAAAAAGATGAATGGTTCTATGGTAATGAAGCATATGAGAGAGAATTTGATGAACGATCAGATAGAAACCAATATAAATTTTAGCATAAAAATTAATTTATATTATCTCAAAATTGTTGAAAAAAGTTTAACAGTTTTGGGATTTTTTATTTTAAAGTTAGTTTGTTTTGTGTTAATATTATATTTGTGGTATAATAGGAAATAATTTAAAAGAAAGAGTGAGTATTGTATGGATTTAGATAAAGATTGTGATGGAATAATATTTGATTTAGATGGGACTTTATGGGATACAATTGATATTTGCTTAGAAACATTAGAAGAGATAAAAAGTAAATACTCAGATATTACTAAAGAAATAACAAGAGAACAAGTTGAATTTTCTATGGGAAAAACTTTTGATGAAATTGTAAAAATATATTATGATTATTTGCCAGAGGAGAAGGCTGTTAATTATGCAAAAGAAGCCTTTAATAAGAATATAGAAAATCTATTAGAAAAAGGTGGAAGATTATATACAAATACTAAAAATACTATAATTAATTTAAGTAAAAATTATAAATTATTTGTAGTTAGTAATTGTATAGAGGGATATATAGAGTCTTTTTTTAAAACAAGTGAATTAGGAAATTATTTTAAAGATTATGAAAGTAATGGAAAAACAGGATTAAGTAAAGGAGAAAACATCAAGCTTGTTATGGAAAGAAATAGCTTAAAAAATGCAATATATGTTGGAGATACTATAAAAGATAAAGAGGCATCAGATTATGCCAAAATTCCATTTGTATATGCTTCATATGGTTTTGGAACTGTTGACAAATATGATTTTAAAATAGATGATATTAGTGAATTGTTAAATATGAATAGAGTAGAAATTTAGGAGAGATTTATGAAAATATATGTTATAAGACATGGGAAAACTAAATGTAATGAAGAAAACAAATATAATTGTAGATTGGATGAAGACATAAATGAAGAAGGTATTAAACAAGCAGAAATAGCAAGTAAAAAAGTACAAGAACTTAATATAGATTTAATAATATGTTCACCAATGAAACGAACAAAACATACTTGTGAAATACTAAATATAAATAATTTTCCAGTTATTTATGATGATAGATTAATGGAAAGAGAAGGTGGAATATTAACTAACACAACACACGAAAATGATTATTTTTATAATGAATATTATAATTATTATTCTACCAATATTGTTGAAGGCTTAGAAACATTACCAGAACTATTTAATAGAGTTCATGCCTTTTTAGATGATATAAAGATAAAATATAAAGATCAAGAATTGTTATTAGTTACACATGGTGCCGTGGCTAGAGCAATACAATTTTATTTTGAAGAAATACCAGATGATGGAATGTTACTTAAAATTAAAGGACAAGATAATTGCGAGATTAAAGAATATGAATTGAAATAGAAAATAATAAATACTACAAGGAGAAAATGATGCCAGAAGGAATAATTATTGCTGGGTTTGCAACATCTGGAAAAAGTATTTTAGGAAAAAATTGGAATATAAGGAAGTGAAAAAATGAACGAAGAAAATAAAATGAATATCAACTGGTACCCAGGACATATGGCGAAAACAAGAAGGCAAATTGAAGCGGATTTAAAAATAATAGATGTTGTAATAGAGTTATTAGATGCCAGAATACCAGTTGCTAGTAGAAATCCTGAAATAGGAAAATTAACAAGAAATAAAAAGAAAATTATACTATTAAACAAATGTGATTTAGCAGATGAGAACATAAATAAAAAATGGGTAGACAAGCTATCACAAGAGGCACCAACACTATTAACAGATTGTAATAGTGGAAAAGGAATAGAAAAAGTAAGTAAAAAAATAGATTCACTTATGGCAGAAGAGATAAAAAAACAACAAGAAAGAGGAAGAATAAATAAAACAATAAGAGTAATGATTTTAGGAATTCCTAATGTAGGTAAATCATCTTTTATAAACAGAATTTCCAAAAAAGCTAAATTAGAAGTAGCTAATAGACCTGGAGTTACAAAATCAAAACAATGGATAAGAATAAGTAAGAATCAAGAATTATTAGATACACCGGGAGTATTATGGCCAAAATTTGAAAGCAATGAAATAGCTTTGAATTTGGCATATACAGGAACTATAAAAGATGATATTTTAGAAACAACAGAAGTAGCATATGAACTTTTAAAAGTTTTATATTCTGAATATAAAGAAAATCTTGCTGTAAGATATAAAATATCTGAAGATGAATTTAAACAAATAGAAACACATACTAATTATATTTATGAACTAATGCAAGTAATAGCTAGGAAAAGAGGAGCGATAGTTGCTGGTGGAAATACAGATGATGAGAAAGTATCTAGAATTATTTTAGAAGATTTTAGAAGTTGCAAATTAGGAAAAATAAGTTTAGAAAAGCCATAAAGGAGTAAAAAGTGGAATTTATAAAAAGAGACAAAGATATTCAAGATGCGAAATTATTATCGCCATTAGTGTGGGCATATATAGGAGATAGTGTATATGAATTATTTATAAGAACTAAACTTGTAAATAATTCTAATGCTAAACCACATAAATTACATATAGAGTCTATAAAATACGTTAAAGCAAAAGCTCAAGCAGAAATATTAAAAAAAATATCTGATAGATTAACAGAAGAAGAGAAAGATATTGTAAGAAGAGGAAGAAATACAGAAAATCATCATATAGCAAAAAATTCAAATGTAGCAGACTATTCTCAATCTACAGGATTTGAAGCTTTAATTGGGTATTTGTATTTAACAAAGCAAGATAATAGATTAGAGGAAATACTAAATATGTGTATTGACTAAATATTTAAAATATGTTATAAATAAATAGCTGTTAGAAATGGCCCCTTGGTCAAGCGGCTAAGACGCCACCCTCTCAAGGTGGAATCATGGGTTCGATTCCCGTAGGGGTCACCAATAAAGAATGCTAGAAATAGAGTGATTTTATACTTTAAAAATCTAGTATTTTTTTATTTTAAAATAAAATATAGAAAAGTAAAAAAATGCAAAAGAAATATAGTTTTGATTTTTATGTAAATATATGTTATAATAATAATTGAAATTTGAAACTTATTAAAATGAGTACAATTGTACAAATTTACAAGAAATCTATAAGTAATATATGTGCAACGTACATCAAGGAAGGGCAACTATGGAGCGGAATTATTATTTGAAAGCCATTGTTACAATGGTAATTGAAGAAAATTACACAGACAGAGGAGAAATTGCCGATGAGCTTGGAATAACCAGAAGAAAATTGTCGACAATAATAAGAAACTTTCCACTCAGCATTCGGGTTGAGATTGAAGATAAACTAAAAAAGAGATAATAAGTATGTGAAATTTGGTGCCAGATGGCACCTTATTTCATTAATAATATAAAAGGGGGAAAATATATGAAAATTTTATATGGAACAGGAAATAAAGGAAAAATTGAAGCAATGAAAAATATAATCAAATCACACGGATTTGATGCAGAATTATATACAATAAAAGATGTTGGATTTGATCAGGAGATAATAGAAGATGGAGAAACTTTTGAAGAAAATTCAGATATAAAAGCAAATGCTATTAGAAAATTTTGTATAGAAAATAATATACTTGATAAAATTATAATCACAGATGATGCAGGACTATGTGTTGATAAACTAAATGGAGAGCCTGGAGTTTATACAGGAAGATATGCTGGAGAGCATCCAACACAAGAAGAAAATATAAATAAACTATTAAGTAATATGAAACAATATAGTGATATGAAAGATAGAAGTTGTAAATTTGTATGTGTATTAACAGCAATATTACCAAATGGAGAAAAAATAGTTTCTAGAGGAGAATGCAAAGGAGCTATTGCTAAAGCTCCAGGAAAATTAGGTGGTTTAACATATGGCCCAGTATTTATTCCAAATGGATTTGATAAACCTATGGGAGATATGAATGAAGAAGAATATGCTTCAGTACATAATCATAGAGATTTAGCTATGGATGAATTAGTTAAAAAATTTAAAGAATTAGGATACTAAAATGTAAAAGAAAAGAACATATAAATGAGTTTATTAAAAAGGAATGAGATTTACATAATATTGAATATCTTTGTTATTTATGCTAAAATACAAGTAGTTTCAAAATAAAAATGTCACTTATAAGGAGGAAGAGAATATGACAAACGAAGAATTAAGGCAACGGTATTGTAGATTGAGAGGAGCTGCTGAAGAAATGGCATTGAACTTTGTAGTTGAAGGGTATAAAGCTATTTATAGTATGTGGGACATGAGGGATTATAAAAACGAGAGTGATGAAAATCTGAAACAACTTTTAGATAAGCTAGATAACTTAGACTATAAGAGTGGAATCAAGCCGGAAGAATATGCTGAGAGAGGAAAAGATCTGCTAACAGTGCTGATGCTTATTGTGGAAGTAGCAGGAGACCTTGAGAAGCAAGCTTCAAAAAAAGCTGAGGAAGATGCCAGAGCAAAAGATTTCGACATGGCATTGATACATATGATAGAAGCAGGCGACAAGTTGCCAGATGTTTTGGCAGGAAAGGAAGAAGAAGTAAAAGCTTTTTTAGAAAAAAAGTATGGTCAGCCAGCAGAACATCTATAGGAGAATTCCAGTGGATAAAGTTAAGTGACAAAAACGAAAGTTCTTGGGAGTAGGTATAAATATCTGCTCCCAAGTTTTTTATATTGTAGGAAAATTTTTTAAAAAAAGCGAACAAGTGTATTGACAAAAAACAAAATAAGTATATAATAATTGTACGAACAAAAATTCGTTAAAGTTTATAGGCTAACCTTAAAACCTAAATAAATGTAAGGAGAAAATATAATTTTATAATTATATAGTGAAGATTATGATAAATACTTTGCATATTAAAAATATAGGAATAATAGATGATGTTACAATAAATTTAAATGAAGGTTTTAATGTATTAACAGGAGAAACAGGAGCAGGAAAAACGCTTATAATAGGGTCATTACAAATTTTATCCGGAGGAAGATTTTCAAAAGAAATGATAAGAAACGGAGAAAAGAATTCTTTTGTTGAAGCCTGTTTGTATTTACCAAATTCAGAATTTGAAGATGGGATGGTAGTAGTATCAAGAGAAATAAATATAAATGGGAAAAATGTATGTAAAATCAATGGAAGATTAGTAACAGTATCAGAGTTAAAAGAGTTTATGAGTAATGTTATAGATATACACGGACAAAATGAAAATCAGTCAATTTTAGATATATCAACACACATAGATTTAATTGATGGATATGCAGATAAAGAGTTAAAAAATTATAAAGAAAAATATAAAAAATTATATGAAGAATATCAAAATATAAAAATAGAACTTTCGAAAAATTATGGTGATGATAGAGAAAAGCAAAGAAAATTAGATTTATTAGAATATCAAATAAAAGAAATAGAAGATGCAAACTTAAAAGAAAATGAAGAAGATGAATTAGAAAATAAAAGAAAAATGATGATGGCATCAGAAAAAATAAGTACAAACTTGATGGAAGCAGAAAACCAAATAAATGGAAATATAATAGATAGCATAAATTCAGCAATAAAATCTTTATCTAAAATAGAACAATACAATGAAGAATATTCAAATCTAGCAAAAAGATTAAGAGATAGCTATTATGAAATTCAAGAAGTGGGAAGAGATATAGAAGGATTTTCAGAAGACACATATTATAATGAAAAAGAACAATCAGAAATAGAAGCGAGACTAGACCTAATAAATTCATTAAAAAGAAAATATGGAAATAATATATCTGAGATTTTAAAGTATAAAGAAGAAATAAATAAATAAATATTTTAAATAAAAAATTTAGAAAATTATGTTATTTAAATTTAGGTATAAACTCATTATATTTGGTATGTG
>CANEMG010000068.1 GCA_947428535.1 uncultured Clostridium sp.
ATTATAGATACTTATAGACCGGAAATAGAAGATGGAAAAGTTAATAAAGAAGCTTTATTAAATGAAATACAAACAGGTTTAAATATAGGTGAAGTAGAATCTTTAAATGACTTTAAATTAGATAGCAATAAAATATTAGAAGAATTAAAATCAAAAACTATAGCAAATTATGAAGCAAAAGAACAAGAATTCGGAGAAAATATAAGAGAATTAGAAAGAGTTGTTTTATTAAAAGTTGTTGATACAAAATGGATGGACCATATAGATAGCATGGATGAATTAAAAAATGGTATAGGTCTTCGTGCATATGGTCAAAAAGATCCTGTTGTTCAATATAGATTTGAAGGTGGAGAAATGTTTGATGAAATGATAGCACAAATTAAGCTTGAAGTAGCTAAAATTATGCTTCATGTTGTAAAAACAGGAACACCTGTACAAAGAGCTACAACATCTAATATTACTAATACTGGTTTTGATAATTCAGCTATATCTAATATGAATGTTGAAAGCGAAAATGCTGTTCCTAAAACAAATCAAACTGAAAAGGCTCAACCTATTGTAAACGATGGACCTAAAGTTGGAAGAAACGATCCTTGCCCTTGTGGTTCGGGTAAAAAGTATAAAAACTGCTGCGGTAAAAACATATAAATCAATACTTTTAGATATTATCATAATTTAAAAAAGCTATTTGCAAAGTTTTTTTTTAAAATATATTGATATATAAAAATCTAACAAGCTATATAAGTTTTGTTAGATTTTTTATTGCCAAATAAGAGCCTAAGTTTGACTATACCAGTATAAAGTGGTATAATTAGCCTACACAATCGCTAAGATTGTCTTAGAAACAATAAATTTCAGAACCCTAATTAGGAGGTAGAAAAAATGAAAGAAATTATTACTTTTAACCCCAATTATATTGGGACAGCATCTATTGGGATTAAAACTCCCATCATTCGGCCAGGAGACAATTTAGAAAAGATTGTCATTGGATCCTGTTTGAGGGCAGTAGGCGGATTTCAGGACAAAGCGGCCATTGGAATAACTGAAGCTGTAGTTGCAATTGCGCAGGAAAACTTTGCAACACCTGAAGATATTCAGGCGGATATTGCAAATAAATATCCTGATGCAAATGATATTTTACTGTATCATCCGATCCAAAGCCGGAATAGGTTCATGGGTGTTGCAAAAGCAATTGCCGGTTCCCCTCAAATCAAGCATTTGACAATAGTGCTATCTTTTCCCTGTGATGAAGTAGGAAACAGACTTGTGTCAGATGAAATTATGTCTGATTGTGGAGTTAATCTGTATGAAGAGGCATACTCTGCTAGGGAGTTTTACGAAATCTTCGGAAAACCTTGTCATCCCTGCACAGGAAAGGATTATATCGAGGAGTATCAAAAGGCTTGCAGTAAGAACGGAACAGAGGTCGACATCTTAATAACCAATAATATGGATATATGCGGAGATCTCTGTGATAACATTCTTGTTTGCACAATACGCCAAGAGCAGCGGGATATGGAGAAAGAATATTTTTCTTCAATTGGCAAAAAAGTCTATGATTTATCTGAAATTTTAAATCAGCCAGTAAATGGATCCGGATACAGCCCAGAATATGGATTGTATGGCAGCAACTTGTTGAATGATGGCACATTAAAATTGATGCCGCGCAATTGTCAAGAATTTGTAAATGGATTACAAAAAAAGATTTTTGATGATTATGAAAAGCGAGTAGAAGTTGTCATTTTTGGCGATGGCGCTTTTAAAGATCCCAAAAGCGGTATTTGGGAACTGGCGGATCCTACAACAACTCCTGGTAACACATCAGGGATTGCAGGTACGCCTCAAGAGGTTAAGCTAAAGTATATAGCGAGCCAACACCCAAATGCAACTCAGGATCAGTTAAAAGTAATTGTGGCCAGGGAAAAAGAAGAAAGGATGCTATCAGGTGATATCACAAGCGAAGCATCACTTGGAACTACACCTCGGCAGAAAACAGATATCCTGTCTTCTTTGGCGGATCTTACAACTGGAAGCGGAGATAAACAGACACCAGTTGTCTATATTCTCAATTTTCTGTAGTAATGAACTTTCAAGGGTAATAGAAGGAAATGCACTTATGTGCATTTCCTTCTTGCTTTATATATTATTATTAAATTATTTTATACATTAAATGTTTTTTATGTTATAATGTAATCAAATATTTTATACGTATCATGGTTTATAGGTAAAACCTTAAAAAACCTAAATATTATATAAGGATGTATATTCGTGTTAGAATTAGAAGAAAATCTAAAATTATTAGAAGAATTAAAAATTAAATTAGAACAAATAAAATCTTCAATAAAAATTGATTCTTTAAAGGTTGAGTTAGGTGAGCTAGAAAAAGAATCATTAAAAGAAAATTTTTGGGAAGATACAGAAAATTCAAATAAAATTTTTGCAAAAATAAAAACTTTGCAAAAAAAGATATATAACTACGAAAGTTTAGAGTCTGAATTAAAAAATTTAATAGAAATGAATACCCTATTAGAATTAGAAAATGATGAAGAATTATTAAAAGAATTGTTATCACATTCTATAAAACTAGAAAAAGATATATCTAATTTGGAAATTCAAACATTATTTTCAGGAAAATATGATAACAATAATGCAATAATTACATTACATCCTGGAGCAGGAGGAACTGAATCACAAGACTGGGTTCAAATGCTTTACAGAATGTATGGAAGATGGGCAAATTCAAATGGATTTTCATTAAAAGAATTAGACTATCTAGATGGTGATGAAGCTGGAATAAAAAGTGTTACAGCTTTGATTTCAGGAGAAAATGCATATGGATATTTAAAAAGCGAAATGGGAGTACATAGATTAGTAAGAATATCTCCATTTGATAGTGGTGGAAGAAGACATACTTCATTTGCATCAGTAGAAGTCTTACCAGAAATTTCAGATGATATACAAATAGAAATAAATCCAGAAGATTTAAGAATAGATACCTATAGGGCATCTGGAGCAGGTGGTCAACATATAAATAAAACAGATTCTGCTGTAAGAATTACTCATATTCCAACAAATATAGTTGTATCTTGCCAATCAGAACGTTCTCAAACAATGAATAAAGAAACAGCAATGAAAATGTTAAAATCAAAATTATTAGACTTAAAAGAAAAAGAAAACAAAGAAACAATATCTGAATTAAAAGGAATCCAAAAAGATATAGCATGGGGAAGTCAGATACGTTCTTATGTATTTTGTCCTTACACTTTAGTTAAAGATCATAGAACTAATTATGAAGTAGGAAACGTACAAAGTGTTATGGATGGGGATTTAAATCAATTTATGAAAGAGTATTTAAAAAAAATAATAAAAGGATAAAAAATTCACAAGAAAAACATAATTTAAAATGAAAATTGTATTGCCAAAAAAAATCTTTTATAATATAATAATTTGGAAATGATTGAATTTTAAATTTAATATGGAGGAACTATGGAAGAGATAGATTTAAAAGAACTTATAGGAATGTTCTTAGAAAGAAAATTTTTAATAATTATTATAGTATTACTTGCAGCTATATTAGGAGTATTTTAAACAAAAAAATTAATTGTACCAGAATATCAATCATCTACAAGTTTAGTATTAGTACAAGTTAATGATATAGATTCAGATGCTGTTACATCAATTACATCTGCAGATCTTACTTTAAATACAAAGTTAGTAGATGACTATAGAGAAATTGCGCAAAGTAGATCTGTAGCAGAAAGAGTTATTCAAAATCTAAATTTAGATATGGAACTATCAAAACTTCAACATAGTATTGCAGTTGCTTCTATTGCTGAAACAGAGCTTATAAGAATAACAGTAACACACACAGACCCTGAACTAGCTTGTACAATAGCAAATGAAGTTGCAAAAGCGTTTATTGAAAAAGTTGATAACATATATAAAGTTAGCAATGTTCATGTATTAGATGAAGCATCTCCATCATATGTACCTTCAAATATACATTTAACTAAAAACGTAGCTATCTTTGCATTTGCAGGGCTTGTTATCGTATCTAGTTATATTTTACTAATAAATATGCTTGATACAACAATAAAATTAGATACAGATATAGAAAGAGTTTTAAAAGTTCCAGTATTAGCATCAATAGTTCTTTCAGATGATACAGCTAAGAAAAAATCAAAACCTAGTACTTTAGCAAATAGCTATGATGCATCATTAAAAGGTTCTTATCAAAACGCTAATTTATTTACAACATTACAAAAGGATAGTGAAAGAATAAGTAATTTAAATAAAAATAAATCTAAACGTAGTAGAGGAGGTAGAATATAGTATGAAAAAAGAAGTAGTTGTTATAGAAAATCCAAAATCTCCAGAAGCTGAGATGTTTAGAAATTTAAGAACAAACATTCAATTTATGAATGCTGATTCAGAAAAAAAAGTAATGGTAGTTACAAGTACTGTACCAGGAGAAGGAAAAAGCTATGTAACATCAAACTTAGCAGCAGCTTTTGCACAAATAGATAAAAAAGTTCTAATAATAGATGCAGACATGAGAAAAGGACGTCAATATGGAATATTTAATTTACGTCCAAGACCAGGAATATCAAATTATTTATCTGGAGTTGTAGATCAAATTTTTAAAGATAAAAAAGATGACATAAAAAATTATATACAAGAAACAGAAGTAAAGAATCTTTATTTAATAACAGCAGGAAGTGTACCACCAAACCCTTCTGAATTATTAGTATCAAATAAAATGAAAAATATTATTGAAGATTTAGAAGAATTCTTTGATATTATAATTTTCGATGCTCCTCCTTGTTTAGTAGTAGCTGATGCTTTAATTCTTGCAAGATTAGTAGATTTCACAATTATTGTCTCTGCTCAAAATTATACAAGAATTGAAGATCTTAATAAAGCCAAAATTTCAAGTGAAAACGTTGGAGGAAAAGTTGCAGGAGTTGTATTAAATAAAGTACAAATGGCTTCAAAAACTTATTCTAATTCATATTATTATGGAGAGAAATTAACAGATTTCAAACCAAAACAAAGAAAATAAAAATACTTGTAACAATATTAAAAAGAAAGGAGCGCAAAGTAATACATATGATAGATTTTCATTCTCACATATTACCAAACATAGATGATGGTTCAAGATCATATGAAGAATCAAAAATAATTTTGATGGAAGCAAAAAATATGGGATTTGACAAAATAATATCAACATCTCATTATGCTTTAAATTGCTTTGAAACCCCTGAATATAAAAGAGAACAAGTAATTGAAGAATTAAATCAAGAACAAAATGTACCAGAAATTTTTTTAGGAAGCGAAATATTTTTAAATTATACAATAGTAGATTTATTAGAAGAATATAAAGCCTCAACAATAAATAAAACTCATTATGTTCTTTTTGAATTACCACTTAGACATCAGTTTCCTAATTTAAAAATTACTATTAACAAATTAAAAGAAAATAATTATATTCCAATTTTAGCTCATCCAGAAAGATATTCTGTAATTCAAAAAAATTTTAATCTTTTGTTAGAATTAAAAGATATGGGAGTACTTTTTCAATCAAATTATGGAAGCATACTTGGAATGTATGGATTAGGGGCAAAACTAACATTTAAAAAGATGTTAAAAAATAACCTTGTGGACTTATTAGGAAGTGATGTACATAGACCTAATTCAATATATCCTAAAATTCCGAAAGCAATAGAAAAAATTTCAAAACTAACTTCAAGACATCAATTAGAAGATATGATTAATAATAATGCAGAAGCAATTTTAAGAGGAGAATACATATAATATAGTATCATAAATAAATATATATGTTTATTTATAGTTACTATACACAAAATAAAATTTAATAAATATACT
>CANEMG010000069.1 GCA_947428535.1 uncultured Clostridium sp.
AATGTGGTTTTGATTATCTAATTCCATTTTTTCTTGTGCTGTCGCCCTTCTATATATTGCTACTCTTTTATGTGTTATAAAATCTTCTTTTACCCCACATTCTATTAATTCGTGCCAGTCATTTACTAACTCTGTTAGCCTAGGTCTAACATGATTCATATCAAAATATTTTGAATACCCTTTATTATTCATTTCTTGCTCTATTTCTCTTGCTGTCATTTCTTTATTTGCAATAATTTCAACTATCTGTAAATGTCTTGTTAGTCGTTTAGGTTTTATATCTTCAAAACTTAATTGTCTGGTTTCAATCATCTACAATTCCTCCTTTGTTTAATTTTCATATATTTCATCAAAGCTATTTATTCCTAAACTTTCTTTAAACTTTTGTATTTCTTTGTATTCTTCAATGATTTTATGTAATTGGGCTACTGTAAAATACTCAACCTTTTTTAGTAATTGAAATTTAAAATTCTCAACAAAATCATCAAATGTAAAGTCTTTTACTTCTTCTGCTAGTGCTAAAATTTCATTTTTTTCTAGCTTTCTATGATAATAGCCTTCAATAAAATCTACTAATTTTCTTCCATCAACCTTAGTCATCTTTCCATACCTCACCTACAATATCTTCTTGATTTTCTGCATTAACCTTTTCAATCGTGTCTATATTTTTCTTTACCCAATCATCTAAAATACTTTTACAATAATTCCAATTTGGTTGCTTTATTCTTCCTGTTTTCTTTAAAGCCTCCTCTATAATCTCACATGGCAAATCATCTAAAAAACTAATACATTCCTCTATTGCAAAAGTATTGTAAGAATTTAGACATTTAATAAAAAGCTGTTGCAGTTTTTCTTCATTCTGCATTCTACATTCTTCATTTTCATTATTCATTCTACATTCTTCATTTTCATTAGCTTTTGTTTCGGTTTTGTTTAGGTTTTTATTTTCAGTATCGTTTTTTAAACCTAAGGTTTTATTTTGGTTTTGTTTTGCTTTTTTATTTTCAAAACCAGTGGTTTCTTCTCGGTTCTTTTTTGGTCTTCCACCTTTTTTTCCATTTTCATATTTTTGATTATTAGCTTCTATTTGAGGTTTTATTAAAGTAAACATACTATTTGATATACCTGTTAAAGTAACTTCATTATCATTTAAAGACTTTTCACATATTGCATCATATATTTTTACTCTATCCTTTTCTTTCAATTCCTTTATCGCCTCATAAAAGCTTCTATAAAATATGAAACTATCTTTTGCCATTATTTACTCCTTTCTGTTATAAATAACTTCTGCCATACCTTTTTATAAAATCTTCTTTTGTCTTGTTATAATATTCTTGCCAAGTCCTCTGAGCTATTTCTTTAATTTTAGTCCACCTCTGATTCTTAGGGTCCATATGTACAGAATTTTTACCAATTCTGTGTTCAAATGGTGTAATAAATATTATTAACTCATCTTTTATTGATTTTTCTCTGTTTCCTGTCCTACCTTCAAATACCTCATGTCTTTCACTCCCATAAAATCTTTCTATAGAATATAGTGAACTTTCTGGCATAATACAAAATTCTTTTTTCATTTCCACTCCCTTAGCAATGCTTCTAATTCTTTTGGTGGCATTGTCTCAATTTCAAGACTTCTGCATTCTTCTTTAATAATATCTACCAACCTGTTCATTTCCTTTTGATTATAGACACTAGATCCGTGATAACACATAACATTTGTAAATCCTTCTAATTTACTAGGTTGTGTATCACAAATCCAGCCTATCCCATTAGAACTCCATATTCTAATCCATTCATCTACTGCCTCATTTTTTATTGGTACTATTTTATAAGCTCCTACCTCTCTTATTGCATCTCTGTATATATCTTCCTTTGTCACTATCGCTTCTGGGGTAGATATTTTTTCTGCAATTTTTTGTATTAATAACCACATATAAGCATTGCAGTCTAATTTTCTTTTTTTATACCATTTCTTTAACTCGACATTAAGTTTTACATCTTTTAATTTCTCTAAGCTAGTAAATTCATTACTATTAAGTTTTAATGTCAAAATTGTTTGATTATTTTTATAATCTGCATTAATTTGTTCTATTGTTCCTATTGCTTCCATTCATTCACCTTTCTATATGTTGGTGCATAAACACATATTCTGAATTTTCTCCCATATTATTTAATAGAAATTCACTTGCTTGTTGTATACTTAAATGACTATTTCTAGCTCTAAATTCATACACAAACTCACAATTTCTTTGCTTTTCTTTTATTCGTTCTTCTATTTCTTCTTCATCGTAATTTCCCTCTATTAAATACAAATCATAGTCTTTCGCACTTATGCCTTCTACTGTTCTTGTATCTGTCATATAAATTACTTTATAATCATCAAATAAGATTCTATAACCACATTGAGGGACATCGTGATATAGCTTAATAGGAACTACTTTAAGTAATTTATAATTATATTTCGTTCCAATTTCTAAAATATCTATATTTCTTCTATTAACTCCACATTCTAACAACGGATTTAACAACCAGTTACAACAAGCAAATCTTAAAGTTGGTCTTTCATTTGCCAATTTCTTTATAGTCTCTTTTTTGAAATGGTCTGAATGAATATGCGTTAATAACACCAATTTCAATTTTTTATAATATTTTTCTAGTCTTTTAAAAGTAACTCCACAGTCTACTAAGATACTATCTTCTATTATTGTTGCATTTCCTGTACTACAACTAGATATAATCTTATAACTCATTTAAAGAAACCTCTTTTGTGTTTTCCACTTGTTCTTCAACTTCGGCTTGAACTTCGATAACATCTTGTTGTGGAATGTCTTGTTGCATTTCTTCTGCTTCATACATTCCTGCTAGATCTTCAACAAATGTTTCTCTTAAAGCTCTTACTTTTGCAACTTTTTCTACCATAGTTGCTCCCTTACTGTTCCAATTTGAATTTAGTTGACCTTGTCCTGTTTTCTGTGCTACTTCATTAAAACTTACACTTGAATATGTTGGGTGTGACCAGTCTTTTCTAAATACTCTAGCCCATCCACCTACTAGTTGTTCTTCTCCTAATCTAAATGTTCCTTGTCTCTCTTCTACACTTCCATCTTCTTTTTTTACTATTATTCCGCTTTCTATTCCATCATAATTTGGATTTAATACTGCTCTTTTTAATATTGCATCTTTACCTACTACTAATTGTGCAGGTGTTCCTGCTTTGTATTTAATTAAATATGCTTCCCTCAAAAATGGATTTAATTTTCTAACTTTACAAAGTTCTGTAAATAGTTTAAATTCTTGATTTGTTATTTCTACATTAGTACCAACTATATATTCTTGAACAATTTTCTTCGTTAGTTTAATTTCTTGTCCATCAACATCAAATTTAACCATTAATTCTTGTTTTTCATTACTCATAATCGTATCCTCCATTTTCTAAAAATTCTTTCAACAATTTTAATTTTGTCCTAGTTCCTCGTACTGTAAATTTAAGTGTTAATATATCTTCTTCAATTTGTTCTGCCTTTGGTGCTTCTAAAACCTCGTTTTGCTCTGTCTTTTTACTTTCTTCAAATTTTTCTAAATTTTCTTCTATCTGTTTTCTCTCTTGTTCTTGTCTTTCTTTTATTTCCAATTCTCTTTTTGTTAATTCTTTTCTATTTAAAACTGTAGTAATTGATTTACTTACATCTAACGTTTGTTTATATTCAACTATTATTTCTTCTTTATATTCTTGAGTATCAATTAATTGTAAATCCTTTATTCTTTTATCTATAAAATCTTTTGCTTGTTCTTTTAGCGACTTCAAGCTAGCCGATAACGTTATATTTATCTTTGCTTGCTCAAAAATTAAAAAATCAATATTATTTGCTATTTTATATTCTTCAAAATATTCCCTTATTTCTTGTTCTTTTTTTCTTTTTAATTCATTTTCAATACTATCAACTTTGTTCTTTAAATCAGAATCTGCTTTCTTGTATTTATCTGATATACATTCTTTATAAATTTTCTCAAACTGTTCATATGGAGCTAATATCTTTTCTTTAACTTCTTTTCTTTTAATTTCAAATTCTTTAAATTCTTTATTTAAAGTTGCTCTCATATCTTTTACTGTTTTTACTGTTTCTTCTGTACAAAGCAAACTATTTGCATTTTCAATTTTTCCATCTATTTCATTGCTAACTTTTTTTAATTGCTCTTCTATAATTGGCAATTGTTTTATTTCTATTAAATCTTTCATAACTCCTCCTATAAGTCTTCTTGTGAATATCTATCTTCGTGAAATCCTTTGTCAAAATAATAATCAAATTCATCTTTATCCATTGCTATTTCCTCTTTTCTTGACTTTTTACAAATTTTATGTTAATATAATTTAAGTCATATAAATAAACTATTATTTATATTGAGCTAGTCGTGTTCTTGGGGGAACGTTTTGGCTATTTCTTTTATTTTGTTAAATCCACTATAACTATTTCTGTAATTATTAATTCTCATGTTGTAGTCACATTCATTTACTATTCTTTTAAAAAGTTTTCTTTGATTATCAATAATTATGTCTTGCTCTATTCGTTCTTGTTTCATACAGTTAAATTCATCAAAATGGTTATATATCTTTCTAGGTATATAAAAAATTACATTTAATATGTCTTGTAACATCTATCTCACCTCCTTCAAATATAAATATGTAAATTTTCCTAATGTTAAAAATCCTGATGCTATTAAAATTACCCAGCAATGTGTTGCTGTTGGTATGTCCAATTCAATATTTCCAGATATTCCTATTAGACTAAATAGAAATATTAGAATATACGCAATTTGAAATTTATTCATTTGTTTTTCCTCCTCTTTCGTATTGAGCTATAAACTCGATAAATAATTCTTTAAATTCTACTAATGTTTTATTTAATTCAACCATCGTTACTATTTCTGGACTTCTCTTCACATCAATTCCTTGTGAATATGCTTTAGCTAAATCTCTATATGCTAATTGTTTTGTTCCTGTTCCTGGAACTCTTGGAAATTCCTTTTTCTTAAATATTTCTCTTGCCTTTATTTCTCCAATTCCAACAACATCTGCATAATCAATAGGAGTTATTATTTCTGGAAGTTCATTCCATTTCTTACTTGATTTCTTTGTTTTCATTTTTTCTCCTTTCTCATTTTGTTTAACTGCTGATTTTTTAAGAGTTTTTATTAAATTCTAATAAAAATTTAATATGATACTGTCTCCACTTTTTTGAAATACAAAGTACAATATTATCTATCAACATCCACCAAAATAGTATTTCTTTTATTAATTACATACTCTACTCCTTATTTGTTTATTTTTTGGTTTTATAAAATAGTAAATGATGTTCCATCATCACTTTCTAGCATCAAATTAATTCCTCCAACACTAAGTACCGAATGACTTAATGCATATAGAATTTCTGACATCTTTTTAATTTTTTTAAAATTTTCTTCATTTACTTCTATGCCTTTCGAATTTATATCTAAAAGCTTATCGATATTATCTTTTGTTTCTTTTAAAATCATCTCACTTCTAGTATCAATTTTTACTTTCAAAAATACCACCTCTTTTTATTTATTTAAATTAGGTTTTCCTAAGTTGTTTGATAAAAAAAATAATGTATTTCTTCTAAGGGGATTTCTAATAGTTCACAAAATTTAAAAATCTCTTTACTTCTAAAATCAACTTTTCCACTAAGTTTATTTATCAAAGTAGGTATGCTCATATGAACTTTAGTAGCAAAGTTTTCCCTAGTTTTAAACTTTTCAACAATTCTTCCTATTAGCTTATCATAATTAAAAAACAATTCTTCACTTCCCATATTTTATCACCTCTTTTCTTTGTTAGGTTTTCCTAATCTGTTAGTATAATATACTT